>DATIZR010000117.1 GCA_035516965.1 Nitrospirota bacterium | reverse complement strand
GCAGGAACATGAAGGTGAAATATTCCTTCTTCTTGATATTTCTGCACTTCCGAGACTGCACTGTTTTCTCATTCCTCCGGCAAAAGACGCAAAAAAATCTGTTAAAGAGTAACATAAAATAATTACTCATGTCAATATTATAGTATTTTTTTACTTCTCGCCCCACAATATATAGTGGCACGATCTCGATACCCCCCAGATATGGTTCGTTTCAATTAAGTAAGGGAACTATCGCGAGGTAGAGTCCTTAACCCAGTTGAGATAGTCAGAGGATCCGGCAATGATCGGCAGGGCAATGATCTCCGGTACACTGTAGGAGTGGAGAGACTTCACGCGGCGTATGAGCTGTTCGACCAACGGCTTTCTGCTCTTGCAGATCAGGAGGCTTTCCGGGGAGTCCTGGGTCTTCCCCTCCCAGAAGAACAGGGACCGCACAACGGGTACGATATTGACGCACGCCGCAAGCCGCTCGTCCACCAGCGCCCTTCCGATCCGGACCGCCTCCTCTTCCGAGCTGGCGGTGATCAGCACGATGATACCGTCGTTCACACTCGACCTCCTAGAATTTCAATACGCCCAGCCCCTTCAGGTCCATGGTCAGCATATATTGGGTCTCTCCCGGTTTCTTGGTGAAACTGAAGCCGAGCCCCCAGCATTGTGAAGCGTAATGGACCTTGTAATCCTGCTGGGTATTCTGCTTCAGCACCACGTCACGCCATATCTGGACATCGAGGTCCCATTTCCCGGCTTTGGCCCCCGCTCCCCCGATCACATAGCGGGCCTTCGGTTCTGCGAGGGCCTGGCGGGTAATATTGAAATGCAGTATGCCGGTATTCACGGTGATGCTTTCTGATGACGAGGTGAAGGTTCCCCGGGTATAGATCTCGGTGGCCGACAATGTCAGCAGTTTCGGCGTCTTGAGGTAGATCTCGCCGCGGATCTCGGACCGCGCCTGACCGGAGATTTCGGGGTCGTCGCTCCTCGCCTTGTTGATGTCATAGGATTCCGAAACCCGGAACACCATCAGATCGAAGCTCCTGAACCCGGAGGCATCACGGTAGTGCGCGGTCAAGCGGTTGATCAGGGAAACCGAAACCAAGTTCTGCTGCGTCACCGTATCGATGACATCCAGCTGGGGAAGGTCATTCTGATTGAACTTGGGTATGTAGCTGTATGTGACGCCCGGCTCGATCGAATGCCGGATCTGTCCGAAACCGGATTCGCGGTCCGCTCCGTACGTGCGGGAGAAGCGGCCGTTCAAGTCCGCCCCTGCATAGTAGTACCTCCGCTGCGTGGAGTCCGAGGACGAAGCGCTCCGGTCATAGTAAGTAACCCGCGCCCCGAGGCGGGGCGTCAACGTCAGTCCTTCTACACCCAGGGCCGCCGAGAGCCTCGGGTCGAAATCCGCGCGCAGCACGTCATCTCCCGTCTTCCGGGTAAAATTTGTTGCAAACCCCTCGACGTTCAGTCGCACGGGTCCCGCGATCTTTTCTTCATAAAGGTTGTACCTGAGCTCCGGCAGCTTCTGGATCGTCGTATCATTGCTCTGTTGCGTGAGGTCGATGGCATACTGACCGAGAAGATACAGGGATGCCGTATCCCACCGCGCAACAGCGAACAGGTTCGAGTCCAGGTACGGCAGGGCGCGGAGCTCAAGCTTTTTGCTTTCGAGATCCGGGAAGTACAGGTAATCGCTCACGAGGTTGATATCGGACCGGATGGTAAGGTCCTCGGCAGGATATTCGTGATGCTGGTAGGAGAACAACCAGCGGGTATCGGGGACTCCTGGCGTCGTGAACTCGTTGAAGGTATTGAAGTAATTATAGAAGAGCTTGCCTCCCGAATCGCGTGAAAGGACATAGCGATATTCCGCTGCCGTGCCGATGCCGAGGTGCGCACGGTAATCAGAGTAGAACGTCATGTCCTGATAGTCCGAGATGGCCCAAAACAGGGAATTCTTCATCAGGAAGCCGTCTTTGCTGCTGTACCCCGCCTCGGGGATTAAGAGCCCGGTCTGCCGGCGCACCGGGAAGAGAAGATAGGGCGTATAAAGCACCGGCAGCCCGATCATGTTGAAGGAGACATCACTACCGGTTGCATAGCGGTCCATATCCACATCGATCACGCCCGCCTTGAGGTACCACTCGCCGGCGTCGCAGGTCGTGAAGGTGCCGTTCTCGACATGGTACACGGTCTCGGACCTGCGCTCGATCTTCTCTCCTTTGACATGCAGATTGTCCTTGTTCATGAACAGATCGCCGTTGAAAATGAGTCCCGCCTTGGTGTTGATGTTAACGAGTATCCGGTCGGCCCGGATAACATCCCCCTTTTCCTGGAGGTACACCTTGCCTTCGGCCGTCGCATCGCCGGTTTTGTTGTTCAAGGTGACTTTGTCGGCCTCAAGCCGCATCCCATCCTGCTCCACTTTGACGTGGCCTACCGCGGTGTACACGTCGTTCGTCCGGTCATAGTCGAGTTTGTCCGCCTTGACGGTGACGGGGATCTTCTTCGGCAGTTCGTCGGCGCGGGCCGGGGCAGTGCAAACCGTGACGGCCAGGAGAAGACAGAGCGTTGCTATGGAGGATATCCTGATCATGCTGAAACAGTTTCTTCCTTGGGACCTAGCCGGTCAGGGTGCGGGGCTCTCCAGCAGCGGCTATCCTTTCAGGCCGGGGAGCGCCCGGGGCAAACCGTCATCGAACAGCACCGCGCGCGCATCGCCGACGACATAGAGGGAACCGGTGATCAGGATCAGATCGTCCGCTTTTGCCTCGGATTTAGCGCGTTCAATTGCCTGCCGTACGCTCCCAGCCGTGTCCACGGCAGGGTGCAGGCTGCGGACTTTTGCCGCAAGCGCGTCCGGGTCCAGGGCGCGGGCGTAATCGGGGCGCGTTACGATCACACGGTCGGCCAGCGGGATGAGTTCGGCAAGGATGCCGGAGACATCCTTGTCTCCCAGGATGCCGACGACAAGCATGAGCCGGCCGTATGCCGGACGCAGTTCGGCGACGGCCCGGGCGAGCAACCGCGCCGAGGCCGGATTGTGCGCCCCGTCGAGATAGATGTCCGGCCTCCGGGCAACGCGCTCGAGCCGGCCCTCCCATCGCGACTGCGCAAGGCCCTTCCTGACTGCATCCTCGGTGATCGTGACGCCCGCGGCGTGCAGACATTCAGCGGCGGCAAGGGCGAGGCATGCATTGTCCACCTGGTATCGCCCGAGCAAAACGATCCCAAGCCCTTCGAGTGACATCCGCATCCCCCGGTAAGTGAACTGTTGTTCGCCGCCCGGCCGTATATGGTTGGCCCTGAATTCACGGCCGAGCAGAAAAACGGGAGCGGCCTTGCGGGCGGCTTCCCGCTCGATGACCTGCAGGACCCCGGGCTGGACCGCGCCGGTGACGACCGGGGTATTGCGCTTGATGATCCCCGCCTTTTCGCCGGCGATCAGTTCGAGTGTGTCGCCCAGGAATTCAGTGTGCTCGAGGTCAATGTTCGTGATCACGGATACGAGCGGCGAGATCACATTCGTGGCATCCAGGCGACCTCCCATGCCCACTTCGATCACGGCGATGTCTACCGCCTCCTCCGCAAAGTAGGTGAAGGCAAGCGCCGTCGTGACCTCGAAGAACGTCGGGTTGAGGGCCGGGGGCAAGCCGGAATCCCCCGCCCTCCCCTCGTATCCCTCCCTCACCCTGCGAGCGAGCTCGACAACCTTCCCCTCGGTGATCGGCACGCCGTTGATCCGTATCCGTTCGGTGAAACTCACCAAATGAGGCGACGTATAAAGCCCGACGCGATAGCCGGCAGCCAGGAGCATGCCGGTTAGGAACGCGGCGGTGGACCCCTTTCCGTTCGTTCCGGCGACGTGCACGCTCCGGAACCGCCGGTGAGGATTCCCCATGATGTCCATGAGACGCTCCGTATTGCCGAGGCCAAGCTTTACCCCGTGCTTCTGGAGCGCGAAGAGATACTCTATCGTTTCCTGGTATGAACGGTCCGTGCGCATGCGGGTCCGCATTCCATTCTCTGCGATTGTTTCGTGATATTCGGCGGGGCCATTCCGGCATCGCGCTGAGTCATGTCGCGCTACTGTCCGGAGACATGCTGTTCAGGCAGTGATTCGCCATTTTCCGCGGATCTGTCCGCCTCGGCTGATGAAGAAGGAGTCGATTCGGCATGCGTGCCCGGTGCCGCCGGCTCGGCAGCGGGCGGCGCCGGACGAGTGGTCGGATCGACGGGCTTCGGTGCGGACTTCATTTTCATGACAAAGGGAATAGACGCCGTCTCCGGATAGGATTCGAACCGCTTCCGGCTGTAGGCCACCTTCCCGGCCTCATCGATGCGGTTAAAAAAGGAGAGCAGCTCCCTGGCAGTCATGGTCCCCGAAATCTCACGAACCGAATCGGTGAACTTCATTTTCCTGAGCTGACCATGACTTCGCAAAGCTTCGTTGATGCGTCTGACGGCCTGCTCGCCGGCAGGAGCGATTGTGATCACGAGCGGTTCCGGCGCAAGGTCGCTTTCCGCCCGCTTCCTGTGCTCCATTGGCGCCGCCGCTTCGTAAACCGCGGCAGAGGCAGTGGAAGCGGAAACCATGGCAGGTGTGCCGGTTGGCGCCGATGTAGCAGGAGCCGGGGGGGGGAGCGACCTTTCAATGTTCTCGATCTCGATATCCCGGTGCGGGGCAAAGATATTGAGATAGACGACCGTTGCCAGGCCGATGATCAGGAGAAGCCACAGCGGACGGTACATGAGCATTCTCACCCTGGCCAATCCGGCAGCGCCGGCCTTGAGCCGCAGCACGATTCCTTCGGGAGGCGTGATGTCCTTGAGAAGCCGCCGCGTGTCAGCCACCTTCTTGAGCGCCTGGTATTCCGACCTGCAGACCGCACAGGAGTTGAGATGACGAGCGATCCTGATCTGCTCGTATTTGAACAGGTGGCCCCGCAGATACTTCGGGAGCGACTTCCTGACAGAGGCACAATCCTTATTCATTCGAGGACCTCAATTGCGAATTGCAGAATGCACACTTCGGCTCCATGACTTCACGGCCTGAAATCACGCTGCAGGGGATCCGGCGGGATGGATCCTTGGTTTTCATTGTGCTATTTCCCCTGCACCATGTGTGGTTTTCAGTACGCCTCGAGCGCGCTACGTTCCCCCGACCCTGACCTGTTCGGCCCGAAGAGACTCATCGCCCAGGAACCGCTTGCCGATCTTTTCGAACCGGACCGGGGAGTCGGTGACATAGAACTTCCGTGCCCCTTCGCCTTGTCCATTCCCCTTCCACCTGAGCTTCTCGAGCACGCCTGCCACTTCTTTTGCGGTCTCGGTCGCGGAATCGATCAGGGTGATCGCCGGGCCCATCACCCCTGCGATCACGGACTTCAGGAGCGGATAGTGAGTACAGCCCAGCACCAGGGTATCGATGCCCGTTCCCCGAAACGGGGCCAGATACCGCTCGGCTACCAGCGCCGCCACGTCATTGTCCGTCCAGCCCTCTTCCGCAAGAGGAACAAAGAGAGGACAAGCGCGGCTGTGAACGGTGACATCCGGCGCGATGCGCCTGATCGCTTTCTCGTAGGCACCGCTGGCTATCGTGGCCTCGGTGCCGATCACGCCCACGGACCGCGAACGTGTCGAAGCGGTCGCCGCGATGGCACCGGGCTCGAGCACGCCGATGACCGGGAGGGGATACTCTTTCTTTACCTCTTCAAGGCTGATGGCCGACGCCGTGTTGCAGGCGATCACGAGCAGCTTGATCTCCTGGGACAGCAGAAAATTCGTGTTCTCGAAGCTGTACCGCGTAACCGTTTCCGGGGACCGGATGCCATAGGGTACCCGCGCGGTATCGCCCAGATAGATGATGTTCTCCCGGGGGAGCTTCGCCACGACCTCCTTGAGCACCGTCAGCCCGCCGATGCCCGAATCGAATATGCCGATGGCTTTATGCATAGTGTGCAAACATCGTGAAACCGGGGGTCGAATCTCTCATGCAGGCTAAAATACTATCGAAAGTTTTTGTATTCCATGCGTGCTGATTTGAGCTTTTTAGGTTATGCCAGGGTCTCGGGCTCAGCCTCTCGAGAGAGATTGACTTACTGCTTTACCAGGTCCATCCGCTTCGTGAACGGTCTCGACAGGTCGATATGCCCGGCCAGCGTCTGCGCTTCCCTGCCGTCGACCAGGAAACGGACCTGTTTGATCTCCTCGAAGTTCTGGGTCAGCGTGTTCACCACCGCGTAGAGGGCCAGAAGCTCTTCCCCTGCCGATGCCCGGACACCGCCCTGCTGAACAGGAGACAGGTCCACGAAGGCGGTGCCGGCTGCATCCAGAAAGAATCCGCTGAGCCTGATATCCTTCAGCACCCGCGACTGGAGCGCCCTCAGGTCAGCGAACCCCGCATTCAGCGCTTCGCGGGCCTGTGCCTGCGTGTCGGGCTGGCGCCTGACCGGTGCGAGTCCGGCGGATAGCGCGGCGACGCCCGGTACGTAAAGCGTGACCGTAAGGGGCTGATCAGCGCGGTTTGTCAGGACGGCGGAAGGAGCGGCATTGGCCTGTATCGATGGCGGAGCGGGAGCGGCAGCATGATGCCAGGCAAAGAACCCGGCAGCAATTGCAAGCGCTAGAATGGCCGCCACCATCACCGGCAGCAAACGATTACTTCCGATCCTCCGATCGATCCTCTCTGACATACTGCTCGATCCCTTCGGCAACGGCCGCAGCCGTCCTTGTCCTGTCCTGTTCCATGCCGGCCTCGACGAGCACCGCAGCGGCATCCACCGCCTTCAGTCCTGCCAAAGGCGCTTGCGTTGGCTCGGCCCCATCGTTTCCCGCCAGTTTCCGGGCAACGAGCCGGCCAAGAGCGCTGCTCTCCTTCGTATGGGCCGCCTGCTGCCGTCCCCAGAGCCTGTCCAACTGTTCACTGCCGGCCTCGAACCCAAGATAGTCCCGGCTTGCAGGGTGCTGCGCCCGCGGAGACTGATCTTCATCAGGGTCCTGGATATAGACCCGGTCACGACCTTCGTCAGCGGCATGGATGCTCACATAGACCCTGGCCCCGGCGGCGTTTGCCGCAGCGGCCCGTTCATCGAGGGTCAACGCCGTGTCACGGTCCCGGGACAGGACGACCATCAGCCCTGGGTCTTTTTGCAGTATCCTTCTGATCGCCTGCACAAGGTCCAGGGCAAAGTTTTTTTCCTGTCCCTTCGCCGTCACGATGCCCGTGTCCTTTCCGCCATGCCCGGCATCGAGGACAATGACAACGGGCCGGTCTCTGGCAACCGCGGGCGGGGACGGGGCAACTCCCTTCGCGATATCGAGCACGATCCGGTCGGGCCCGCGGAGCACGAAATCCTTCGTTTCCCCTGCGGCCGCATCGAGGCGGATAACGATAAAGGTCCTGCCAGCGCTTTCCCGGGCATCGATGCCGGCCACAACGCCATCGCGTACCGGCGGCAGCGCCGTCTTCACGGTCAATAGCCCTTCATAGGACGAGAACAAGAGGCTGCGCGAGTCAGCCGCCTTGGTCAGCACATAGGGGGCCGGGGCCTCGATCTCGAACACTATCCGCGTGAACGTGGCGTAGGAAAAATACCTGACGCCCCTTACGGTCAAACCTTTTTCAGCGGAGAAGGCAGTCGGAGGTGGAACCAGGAAACAGATAAAAATCAGCCAAAAAAGCCGCTTCATACGAGGTGTCATAGTAACACAACAAAAAGATTTGTGCAAGAAAAACGGCCGTGCCTGCACGTGGCTACGGGTCCGGACCGTGCACAAGCGTCCTCAGGCCTGAGGCTTATGCCATTCCCGCAAGCACTTTTTCATGCCATCCATTTGCTTTCCTGACCCCGCCTGTGTTAATCTGCGCTGCGATGAACGCGTTCAGGATATTCGGCGAGAACGGCAGGATAGCACAGTCGATGCACGGCGGCTACGAGCACCGGCCGCAGCAGGTCCTGATGGCAGATGCTGTGGAGAAGGCTCTCGACAGCAAGACCCACCTTGTCGTGGAGGCGGGGACGGGCGTCGGGAAGAGCCTTGCCTATCTCGTGCCGCTCATCACCTGGTGCCGGGAGACCAACCAGAGGGCCGTGGTCGCCACCTATACCAAGGCGCTGCAGCAGCAGCTGGTGGACAAGGACCTCCCCTTTCTGAAGCGCGTGCTCGGCGATTTCCGGTACGCCCTGTCCGTGGGCGGCGAGAACTACCTCTGCCTGCGCCGGTTCGACCAGCTGCGGATCGGGAACCTGTACGAGCAGAACGAGGTCGAGCCCCTGAACCGGCTCTTTGCGTGGTCAACGCAAACGCGCACGGGGATAAGGAGCGATCTCGACGTCGAGCCTCCCCCGGCTCTCTGGGCCAAATCCTGCCGCCAGGCCGACCTCTGCTTCAGCAAGGACTGCTCCTATCATAAGGACTGTTTCTATCAGAAGGCAAAAGCGATCGAACAGCAGGCCCATATCCTCGTCGCGAACCACCACCTCTTCTTCGCGGACATGGCCACGGGGGGAAATGTCCTCCCTTTTCACAAGGCCGTGGTCTTCGATGAGGCGCACCAGGTCGAGGAGGTTGCCACGGACTATCTCGGCGTCGAGGTTACCAACTTCTCCGTACGCTACCTGCTCGACGGTCTCTTGAGCCATCGGACCCGCAAGGGGCTCCTGACGAGGCTCACGGTCCAGGACCACGACGTGCAGGTCATCCGGGGAATGGTCGACGGTCTCCGCGTCGTGACGGACAATTTTTTCCTGAACCTCCATCCATTCTTGCTGAAGGAGCCCGTGCTCCGCGTCAGGAAGCCGGATATCGTCCCGGACATCCTGAGCGAACCCCTGAGGGAACTGCAGGACGCCCTGCTGGAGCTGGCAGTCGAGAACCACGAGGAGGAACTGGAAGTGAAGGCCTTCGCGGCCCGCGCCCAGGCCTTTGCCTCGGCGGTCCGCGTCAATCTGGATCAGTCCGCCGACGGATTCGTGTACTGGGCAGAGCGGGAGAACCAGCGCTACCGCCTCGTTGCCTCGCCCATCGATGTCGCCGGGACGCTGCGGGAAAACCTCTTCGGCAGGATCGAGACCGTCGTGCTCACGTCGGCAACGCTCTCGGCAGGCGGCAGTTTTTCCTACATACGGAACCGGCTCGGCCTGGACGAAGCGAGCGAGCTCCTGCTCGACTCGCCTTTTGATTTCGAGAACCAGGCGCTCCTGTATATTGCGTCCGACCTCGGGGACCAGCAGGCGGAAGGCTTCCAGGAAAAGTTCGACCAGGAGCTGAAATCGATCATAGCGATCACGAGGGGCAGGACGCTCGTGCTGTTTACGAGCTACGGCCAGCTCCGGAAGAGCGCCGACGCGCTGCGGAGGGAGCTGCCCGAGACCGGACTACTCTGCCAGGGAGAAATGCCCGCGTACCGCCTGGTCGAGCTGTTCAAGGGCACGCCGAACGCCGTTCTGCTCGGCACAGCATCATTCTGGCAGGGCATTGATATCCCCGGCGACGCGCTCCAGTGCGTCGTGATCGCGAAGCTGCCCTTTGCCGTGCCCGACGACCCCATCATCGAAGCCAGGATGGAGCGCCTCAAGAACCCCTTTTTCGAGTTTCAGGTTCCCCAGGCAACGCTGCTCTTCCGCCAGGGCTTCGGAAGATTGATCCGAACGAAGACAGACCGAGGTGCGGTCGTTGTGCTCGATTCGCGCATCATCACCAAGAACTACGGCAAGTGGTTCCTTCGATCAATACCTCAATGCAGGATCACCGATGAGAGGGAGGAGTTCAGGAAGTTCTTCGAGGGGCTGGAGAAAAACGGATAGAGGCAGCCGCTTGATCACACTGGATATGCCGCGATCTTGCGTGATCCTTCAGCAGTTGACGATAAGTAACCGGGCCCTGTTTTGCCTTGTCATTCTTCGGGGCACACGGTCCGGCTCAAGAGCAGTATCATGTGCATCCCGCGGGCTGGGACGCCCGCAACCGGCACGACAGCCGCGGGGAGCGTTGTTGCAGTGCGCTTTGATGGTGAATCGTTCGTGGCCCAGTTTCCGGTTCAGCCCCTTGATGAGGATCTTGGGCATCGCCACGATCACCTCCTGTTTCCCTACCCCAGATACGCCGCGATCACGCGCTCGTCCTTGCGCAGTTCTGACGGGTTCCCCTGGATGACGACCCTGCCGTGCTCCATGACGTAGACATAGTCCGCCACTTCCAATGCCTTCCTGGTCATTTGCTCGACGAGCAGCAACGGGATCCCCGTTTTCTTCAGGCGCCCGATCGTGCCGAAAACCTCCTCCGCGATGACCGGCGCCAGGCCCATGGAGGGCTCATCCATCAGGATCACCTTGGGTTCTGCCATCAATGCGCGGCCGATGGCGAGCATCTGCTGTTCACCGCCGGACAGCGTTCCGGCCGCCTGGCGGCGCCGCTCCTTCAGCCGGGGAAACAGCTCATAGACCCGCGCGAGATCGCGTGAAGCCTTCGCACGGAAGCCGAAGAGCCGCGGCAAACGGCGGTATCCCCCGAGCAGCAGATTGTCCTCCACGGACAGCGGTCCGAACACGCGGCGCCCCTCCGGCACATGGGCCAGGCCGAGCCGGGCGATGCGCGAAGCGTCCATGCCCTGCACTGGCATGGAGTCGAGCAGCACCCGTCCCTTCGCGGGCTTCACGATCCCGGATATGGCGCGCATGGTCGTGGTCTTGCCGGCGCCGTTGGGCCCGATCAGGGCGACCAGGCTCCCCGCCTTCACCTCGAGCGAGGCGCCGACCAGGACCTCACTGGCCCCGTATCCGGCGTGGATGTTATCGACGATGAGCATTGTGGTCTCGTTTTATCCTAGAAAAAAACCTAGACACGGGAGAAGCGGATCGATGCCTGTTAAAAGCAGAGTAATCAATCATCACAGGGCTCGCCTCTTGGCTGAACTTTACATCCGCTGTTATCCGAATCCTATCAGATTTGATCAGTGTCTAATGTGTTCTTCTGTTCTTTCGTTTTCGAACGGAACTCCCGCACGTCTGTTGTGACCGCGGGGTCTAGGCGCTCGCCCCCAGGTATGCGGCAATCACCTTGGGGTGCCGCTTGACCTCCTCCGGTCTTCCCTCGGCGATGACGAGTCCTCCGTCCAGCACCGTCACAACGTCGCAGAGCTCGCTCACCACTTCCATGTGATGCTCAATCAAGATCGTAGTGATGCCGATGTCATGGATCTTCCGGATGATGCTGACCAGTGTCTTGACATCCGGGCGGGCCAGGCCGGCTGCCGGTTCGTCCAGGATCAGAAGATCAGGCTTGCGTGCCAACCCGCGGGCGATCTCGAGGAACCGCTGGGCCCCGTAGGGGAGGTCCTTGGCCGGCGTACGAGCTTCGTCCTTGAGCCCCACCAGGTCCAGGAGGGCCAGTGCGCCCGACTGGGCGCAGCGCTCTTCGCCGCGGCTGAGGCCGAGCAACACGAGCGGCAGGGGTTTCTCATAGGTGTCCTTCATGGCCACCATCACGTTCTCCAGCGCGGTCAGTTCGGTGAATATTTGTAGATTTTGGAAGGTCCGCGAGATGCCCCGGTGCGCGGCCTTGTAAAGGCTCCCGGTGACAAGCGGCTCGCCGCGGAGCAGGATCGTGCCCCCGCTCGGAGCGTACAGTCCGGAGATGACGTTCACCAGCGTGCTTTTGCCCGACCCGTTCGGGCCGATGAGGCCATGGACCTGGCCGGACCGTACCACCAGCGAGACGCCGTCGACGGCACGCACGCCGCCGAAGTTCCGCTTCAGGTCCTTCAGCTCGAGCATACCGCTCCCGCCGTGTTCCTTCGTCGCCAGCACGGCATCGAGCCGCGCCGGCTCCGCCAGCGGCGCAGGAGCGACGTGGAAGAGCTTCGCCAGGAACCGGGCAGCGAAGCCCATCAATCCTTCGGGAAGTCCCACGACGACCGAGAAGAGCATGAGCGCGAAGATGGCGCGGCGAAGGTCCTCGATGTTCTGGACCGTGACCGATACGACAACGAGAAGCCCCATGGCAACGATCGGCGCGAGCGCCTGAAAGGGCTTCATGGTCTTCCGCAGAAAGCTCCGTCCGCCGGCGAGGAGCGCTATGGTGAAGCCGATGGCGGAGAAGATCTGGAACAGGGACCGGTTCGAGAGGAGGTTCGGCAGCAGCACGATAAGCGTGGCGCCGAGAAAGGCGCCCCATAGGTTCTTCCTGCCGCCGAGCACAACGCCGAGGAGCAGGATCACCATCAGTTCGTAGGTGAAGCTGTGCGGCTGGAGATACTGGAAGTTGAAGGCATAGAGCCCGCCGGCGAGGCCGCCGAGGCCCGAGCCGAAGGTGAATGCCGCAGCCTTGTTGCGGTACGTGCCGATTCCCATGGCGTCGGTTGCGATGGGGCTGTCCCGGAGCGCTTCGAAGGCCCTTCCCCACTGGGAGCCGAGCAGGTTCCGCATGGCCATCCAGACCAGGGCGAGGAAGACCAGGCAGAGCCAGTAGAAGCCCTGCGCCCTGAGGGTAAATCCGAACAGCGGAGGCCTGGTGAGCGAGAGGCCCTGCGCGCCGTTCGTCACCGACTCCCATTCGTTCAGCGTCGTGGCCACAAGGGCGGAGAAGCTGAGCGTGGAGAGCGCGAACTGGGGGCCTTCGAGCCGGAGCGCGGGGAAGGACAGCAGGCCGCCGAACAGGAGACCGACGAGGAGGCTGGCGGCAAGAGCGCTCACCATGCCGAAGCCGAGGAACGTCACGGTGATGCCTGCGGTGTAGGCGCCCAGGCCGAGGAAGGCGGCCTGCGCCAGGTTGACCTGGCCGAGATAGCCCACGGTCACGTCCAGCCCGATCAGCAGGATCCCGTAGATGGCCAGGAGTGTGAGGAGGCCGAGGACGAAGGTGTTCGTCACCAGCAGCGGAATGGCCGCCAGCAGGATGAGGACCAGGAGCTCCGCCCCGTGGATGAGGATCAGGCGCTTCACCATCGATCGGTCAGACCTTCCGGATGACGGCCTTGCCGAACACACCCGTCGGGCGGACGGCAAGGGCCAGGATGAGGAGCATGAGGCCGGGCGCCTCGCGCCAGCCGCTTCCGATATAGAAACTGGTCAGGCCCTCGAGCGACCCGAGGAACAGGCCCACGAGGACCACGCCGAAGCCGGACTCCAGTCCGGCCACGACCGCCACGGAGAATGCCTTGAGCACCAGGACCGATGCCATGGTCGGCCCCACGGTCGTGATCGGCGAGACCAGGATGCCCGCCACAGCCGCGGACAGCCCGGACAGGCCGTAGGAGAGCATGACCGTCCGCGTCGCGGACACGCCCATGAGTTCGGCGGCATCGCGGTCGGCCGCAACGGCCTCGAAGGCCTTGCCGAGAAGGGTCGTGCGCTTGAACAGCTCGATGAGCCCCATGATCGCAAAGACGCCCACGGCCACGGAGATCTCCAGGGGGGTGATGCTGATGCCGAAGAGGTGGACCGCCTCGGAAGAGATGGGGGTCGGGAACGGCTGGTCGTCCCGGCCCCAGATGTTCTCAGCCGCCGAGAAGAAGAAGAGTCCCAGGATGATCGACAGGAGGATCCAGCCCTCGCTCTTCTGCTCCAGCGCGAGGCGCACGGCTGCGCGCTCCACGAACAGCCCGAGGAGCACCCCGAACAGCAGACCGCCGGGGACCATCAGCCAGTAGGGAAGCCCCAGCTTGGTCAGGGTGAGGCTGACGAAGGCCGAGACCATCACCAGCTCGCCCTGGCCGAAGTTGATGCTCTTGCTCGTGGCGTAGGTGAGCTGGAACCCGTAGGCGACAAGGGCGTAGACCAGACCCATCAACGCCCCGCTCACGATCAACTGGGGTACGACGGACGCGGTCATGCCGCGTTCCTCATGCCCGGCCGATCGTGTATGAGAAGGCCGTCAGCCACCTTATTTTCTCTTCGTGCCCGCAGCTTCCTTGATCAGTTTTTGCCGGTCCGCCTCGTTCCCGAAGACCACGCGTCCGTCCTTCACCATGCCCATCACGACCTGGGCGCGGCGGAAGGCCTCGTGCGTGTCCACGTTCGCGGGATCCCACTTGCTGTAAGGCTTCTGCCACAGGGCAATGACGCCCTGGACCGGTTCCTTCAGGTCCTCGAGCGCCTCCTTGATCTTGTGCGTGTCCGTGCTCTTTGCCTGCTTCACTGCAGCGGCAAAGATGAGCACCGCATCATAGCCCTGGGCGGCAGAGACCGGCGACGGGATGCGCGTTACTTTATATGCCTTGTGGTAGTCCTCGATGAACTTCTTGGCCCGCGGCGTGATGGGCTCCTCGATGAAGGTCTGCGGCATCAGCGTACCGTTGCCGTTCGCTCCCGCGTTATCGATGTAGTTCGACATGGAGAGCGTCCAGCCGCCGATGAGCGGCTCCTTCATGCCGAGCTTGGCCATGCCGTTCGCCACGGCCGCGAGCTCCGGACCGATGCCCCAGATCAGGATGGCCTGGGCACCGTTCGATTTCGCCTTGACGAGCTGGGCGGTCATGTCCTTGTCGCCAATGTTGTACTTCTCGAGCGCCACGACCTCGAGCTTGTTCCCCTGCAGCTTGATCTGGTTCAGCATGTCGTCGCGGCCCGAGACGCCGTAGTTCGTAGAGTCGAAGAGGACGGCCACCTTGGTGTATTTCCGGTTGATCGCCTCCTCGACCACCATGGCGGACTGGATACCGTCGTCCGCTGCGAACCGGAAGATCGAGAGATCCTTGGGGCCGGCAAAGGCCGGCTTATCCGCAGTCGCGGGCCTGTCGACCCACTGCATCATGGACATGGAGCCCGCGGCGGGGCAGATGATCTTGGTGATTCCCTTTTCCATGATATGCTTGTCGCCGGCCATCGCCACGCCCGTGTTCACCGTGCCGATGATGCCGGAAAGATCGCTCATGGACGCGAGCTCCTGCGCGATCAGGGCGCCGCGCTCATTCTTCGCCTCGTCATCCCGCTCGATGATCTCGATCTTCATCTTTTTGTCGCCCACCTGGATGCCGCCGGCTGCGTTGATCTCGGCGATGGCCAGCTTCGAACCGTCGCGCGCGGAAACGCCCATGGGCGCCGAACCGCCGGAATACGGTCCGGTCAGTGCAATCTTGATCGTGTCTCCCGCGAATGCCGGGACTGCCGTCAAAGCCACCAGAGCAATAGTCATGAAAAACCTTTTCATCGTCTGCCTCCTTCGTTCGAGAGAATGAACTGCTGCGACCGCTTTTAAATGTAGCAGAAACACCATTACAATTCAACCACAATTGACATCAGAAATAAGGGCTTTTTGCTTGACAGAGACTTGAAGGTTAGTGTAAGTTTGAGTCCGTGCCGGCGTGGTGAAACTGGTAGACGCAGAGGACTCAAAATCCTCCGGGGGCAACTCCATGTCGGTTCGATTCCGACCGCCGGCACCACTTAGAATCAAGGGCTTGCACATTCTCACCTTCCTGCTTTTCCCCCTCTGAATGGTCATCTATAAGTGAATTGATAAGTGTTTTGCGCCGTTGGGGTTTTTCGGAGGACTCCTTGCGGAGGGCAACGATCTTTTCAGAGGCGTTTTGAAAGATCAGCCTCGTTGACGTGCTGTAATGGTCAAAGACCGAGCATGTTTTATGGATAATAACTCGGGGACCAGATGGGCGAAAAGCAGAAATTACGAACTTCACATCCCATGAATAGGCTGCTGTCAAGAGCTTCCCGGGAAGTTATGCGTATTATTGTTTTACTTCAGTCGAAGCATTATTATTAACAGCCACACTCGGCGAGCAAGACATCATTTGAGGCTGCGGGCGTACAAGTCAGCTGTCCAGCAGAACTATCTGTATATCCATTACATTCGTACCGGTCGGCCCGGTAATAAATAAATCGCCTGTCCTGCTGAAAAAAGTATATGAATCGTTGTTCTTCAGGTACTCCTCTGCAACGATACCTGCCCCTGCCGCTTTTGCAACGGTTTGACCGTCAACAAACGCTCCTGCCGCGTCTGTCGGTCCATCAGTGCCGTCGGTGCCTGCTGAAAGAAAGGTAATACCGGGGAGTCCCTTTATTTCCATTCCGAAAGCAAGGGCAAGTTCCATATTCCTTCCCCCCTTGCCGTTGCCTCTGACCGTAACAGTTGTTTCTCCCCCGGCAATAAGACACGCCTTGTCTCCTGGGGCTAATGCTTTTTGGGCATCAATCGCTTTTCTTGCAAGTTGCCGAGCAACGATCGACGCTTCGCCGCTCAGTTCGGTAGAAATGACCGTTGTTCTGTATCCCAACAACCCCGCGGCCGTTCTGGCTGTGTCCGTCGCAATTTTATTACTTCCAATAATGATATTCCTTACCCTCTGAAAAACCGGGGCGTCATCCTTCGGCGTTTCAGGTATAAGCCCACGTCTACCTTTATCTATTATTTCCACAACACTTGACGGCAATCTACTTTCCAGCTTGTACTTCTGGAATACATCATGAGCATCATTATACGTTGTTTTGTCTGGCGCTGTAGGACCCGATGCAATCATATCCAGTCTGTCTCCCATAACGTCGGAGAGTATCAATGATATAATTGTGGCCAATCGAGCTGTTTCAGCCAGTCTGCCTCCTTTTACCGCCGAAATGTGCTTTCGAACAGTGTTAAGCTCAAAAATATCTGCCCCGGCTTTAAGAAGCATGCCGGTGACTTCCTGTTTATCTGCCAGAGTGATGGTGCGGTAAGGCGCTACGAGAAGAGCAGATCCTCCCCCTGATATAAGGCAAATAACGAGGGTCTCCTTGTCCGCCTCTTTGAGCACCCCCACAATTTCCTTAGTGGCTTTTAGTCCGTTTTCATCAGGCAACGGATGCCCGGCTTCATAGGTTATAATCTTGCTTTTTCGGTCCCCCCTCACAGAATGGCCATATTTTGTTACAATAATTCCGCCGGCAAGCAAGTCTCCTAGATCGTCTTCGATAGCTTGTGACATGAGCGAAGCCGCTTTGCCGAAACCTATGAGGACAAGTCTCCTGAAATTGCCGCCCTTGTACGCCCTGCGAATTGTATCGGAGTGTGAGGCCACTGCTTTATAAGGGTCTACTGCCAGAAGTGATTTATTGAAAATCTCTCGAATGATAATCCGGGGTCCGTCACCTGCCATTGTCATCTGTACCATTCTCAAGATCCGGGCACAAAGAGCGGGATCACATATGGACCTTCAGGGATAACGGCAACACGGCGATCGCCATGTGCCCTCACGCTCTCCATGACAGCGGCCAATGGCGATTTTACCACGGTGACTCCGGTAAGTGCCTGCTGGTCTTTCGTCAACCCCTCGGTATAGAGAAAAATATTGACCCTCTTCATGGCCTTGACCTGCATCTCCGTCTGCCATTCATCGATAGCCGCGTACTTTTTCTCGATGATCCCACTGAGAAACTTTTCCGGTCCTTTGTCGATCAGGCAAAGTTGCGCTTCAGCATAGTCGGGCGATCCCATTCCCTCCGAACACGCAGAAACGATGATGAGGTTTCCGCCCGGCTCCAGTATGTCGAGGGGACCCACCATACCCTTGACTGTCTGGTAATAGGTCTTATCCAGCGGGTAACCCGCGGAACTGGTCACGACGGTCTTGAATTTTGTTTTAAGTCGGACCTCTGCGTAGGGTCGCACGAACGAAACAGCTTGAAGGTGACTCTCTACGATTTCGCCAAAATTGACAAAGGATATCCTGCGGTCCTCATCGTTGACCGTATTGACAGCCAGACACCTTCCCACCATCTGCACGACCTCCATCTGGGCGGCGTGCAGCGGGTTGCCTTCGAGAATGCAGTTCGCAGACCGGTAATCCTCCAGTACCCGCGCACAGTGGAACGAACGTATCGTCTTGTCATGCGCAACGCCCGGGGCTACAATTTTTCTTCCGCCGGAGTAGCCGGCCATGAAATGGGGCTCCACCAGCCCGACGACAATACGGAGATCGGCCTGAACAAAGCGGCGGTCGAGCCTGATCTCTATGCCGCCGGATGTCGTTCCCAGGTATTCATGATCGTCATCCCGCCGCGCAAAATGGTTGGCGACTTTCACGTTGCCGAGGACCCAGTCGCTTCCGACAAGTTCACGAAGCTCATCCCCTTCATTCGGCCTGTGAAGACCCGTTGCAACGAGAACCCTGATCGAGTCAAGGGCCATCCCGGCCTCAATCAGCTCTTTTATCAATTGAGGGAGAATAAGGCCGTTCGGTACAGGCCGGGTGATATCGCAGATGAGGATGCAGCAGCTGCGGCAGCCCTTCGCCTCTTCACGGAGCGCTTTGGAGTTCACGGGATTCGCAAAGGCGGCCTTGATGGCTCCCTCAGGGTCTTTGAGGACAGGCATGGCATTCTTCTGGATCAGCGTTACGTCGATATCCCCGGGAAGATCAAGAGAAAGTCCGGTTTTGCCATATTTCAACCTTATATTCATCGTCTGATCTCCCTTCACATCCCGAGGTATGCCTCTCTCACTTGATCGCTCTTCAGCAATTCCTGCCCTTGTCCTTCCATGACTATGCGGCCTGTTTGCAGAACGCAGGCGCGAGTGCAAATATCAAGTGCTTCATAGACATTCTGTTCAACAAGCAGCACCGTGACGCCTTGGGCATTGATCTCTTTGACGATCCGGAAAATGTCCGAGACCAGCTTTGGCCCCAGCCCCAGCGAAGGCTCATCCAGTATGAGCAGCGAAGGATTGGACATAAGTCCCCGTGCAATGGCCAGTTCCTGCTGCTCTCCGCCGCTGAATGTATCTGAGCGCTGCTCCTGCCGTTCCTTCAATATGGGAAACAGATTGAAGACGCTATGCAGGTTCTTTTCAACATCACTCCTGGATTGGACGGTATAGGCCCCTAACAGGAGATTGTCCAGGACAGACAGGCGGCCAAAGAGCTTCCTGCCCTCGGGAATCATGGAGATGCCCTTTGTTACGATATCAAAAGGCGGAACCTGATGGATCGGGGCATTCTTGAACAGAATTTCCCCTTTCCAGGGATGAATAAGACCCGCAATGGTTTTGACGATGGTGGATTTTCCGGCACCGTTGGAACCGATAAGGCTGACGATCTCTCCCTCGTTGATACTGAAGGAAATATCCTGAACAGCCATGAGTCCCTTGTAGCCCACGGAAATATTATTTAAGGATAGCACCGTACTTGTCCCCCAGATATGCTTGAATGACTTCCCGGTTCGAGCTTACTTCTTTTGGTGTGCCTTCCATGATTTTTTTACCTGTGTTCAGGACAACGACACGGTCGGAGATCTGCATGACTGCCTCCATCACGTGCTCGACGACGATCAGGGTCATTCCTTTGTCCCTGATTTTCCTGATGAGATCGATGATCTCCCGCAACTCGACTTTCGTAAGTCCGGCCATGGATTCGTCCAGCATGAGCAATCGCGGCTGCGTGGCCAGCGCCATGGAGACCTCCAGCCTCTTTTTATCAGCAATGGTCAGCTCCGTCCCGAGGAAGTCTTTTTTCTCATAAAGACCCGTGAAAGACAGTATTTCTGCGGCCTTTTCCATGGCAGGCTTGATCCGGCGATAACGCAACAGCATACCCGTCGTAACGTTTTCAAGGACCGTCATCTCGCCGATCACCTCCACAATCTGGAACGTGCGCGCGATGCCGAGGTTGCAGACCTTGTCGGGCCGCATGCCTGTTATGTCCCTGCCATAGAAGGAAACATTGCCGCCGTCCGGTTTATAGAACCCGGTCACGCAGTTGAACAGGGTGGATTTTCCGGCCCCGTTGGGACCGATAATGCTGACGATTTCCCCTTCCTCCACGGAGAAGTGGATGTCGTTGTTCGCGGCCAGGCCGCCGAACCGCTTCGACAACCCCGAGACGTTCAAACAGATGGCCTTGTTCATTTCATTTTCCTGCCTATCCTGGCTAAAAGCTTCCAGACCCCTTCGGGGTAGTACATGGAAATGAGCGTGATCAATAGCCCGTATATCACCATGTCCATGCCCGTTCCCTTGTACCCGAGCGTGACACGCGTGTATTCCGATGCAGGTATGAGTATTGCCGCGCCGATCACGGGCCCCATGATGCTCCCCGCACCTCCCAGCATCGCGATGAGAACGATCTGGATGGACGTGGCGAGAAGCATGACGCTCCCGGGATCTATGTAAAGAATATATTGCGCGTAAAATGTGCCTGCCATGGCGCTCAGGAAGGCGCTTGTCATAATAGCTATGAGACGGTACAAAACGACGTCAACACCCAGGGATCCCGCAATCTGATGGCTCTCCTTGATCGCGCGGAAATAGTAGCCCATTTTAGAGGTGGCGACGAAATAAGAAACTGCCAGAGAAATCAGAAGAAAGACAAGCATGATATAGTAATAAGGCAGTTTTGAAGAGTTGAACAGAAAGTTGGCGAAGGACTCGTTCTGCATGGACAACGACAGACCTTCCGCCGCGCCCACGGCTTTCCAGTTGTTGAAGACAATCCTGACGATTTCAGCAAATGCGATACTGGCGATCGCAAAATAGTGGCCCCGCAGTTTGGAACAGGGATACCCGATCGCTGCAGCCACCAGAGCAGCGGCGCACCCCCCTGCGACGAGTCCTATCCACGGGTTGACCCCGTAGACGACAGACAGATAGGAAGAAGTATAAGCGCCGATACCGAAAAAGGCCGCCTGCCCGAAAGAATACATACCGGCATAGCCGCCCATGATGTTCCACGCAACGCCCAGCATGGCGAACATGAACACAAGGATCATTACATGAATGTGAAAGGACTGGCGGACAACCAGGGGAAAGAAAATGAGCAGCAGGAGGGTGGCAAGTCCCGCAATGATCTGCCGAACCGTAAAATTACGCATGCGCTACCACCCCCGGAGACCCTGCGGCCTTATCCAGATTGTTATGAGATATATCGAGAAGACGATGGCATACTTGTAAGACGGATCAAAGAAGAATCCACCTAATGTCTGTGCCAGTCCTACCAGTATGCCGGCGATAAACGCCCCCTCAATGCTGCCGAACCCGCCAAGGGCCACGACGCAAAAAGCGATGGTCCCGAACAGACCTCCCACCTGGGGATAGATGTAGTAATACGTGGATAAGAAGGCCCCCGCCACGCCGACGAGGGCCGCACCGATTCCGAACGAAAGCGAGTTGATGCGCTCGGTATTGATCCCCATGAGCAGGGCCGCATCGCGGTCCATTTCGGTCGCCAAAATTGCCTTGCCGGTTTTCGTCCTTTTCAGGAACAAAAACACGCAGACAGACGCGATTACGCTCCCGAAGGAAGCTGCGACCTTGGGAACACTGAGGTTGACGCCGCCGATCTGCCACGCGCCCTGGAGTATGGTTGCCGGCAAAAGCCGGAAATCCGGGGTCCAGAAATAAACGGCAAGATTGGAGATGAAGATGCTCACTCCGAAGGTCACCACCAGCTGGGCCAGCATGGGACCTTTCATCACCTTGCTAACAATAAAGCGGTAGATCAGCGTACCCAGGACAAACATGCAGATAAAACTTATGGGGATGGAAAAAATGGGATCGATGCCGTACAGGGTAAAGAGCCAGAAGGACGTGAACATCCCGAGCATCAGAAAGTCGCCATGGGCGAAATTCACGATGTTCATAACTCCCCAGATAAGAGTCAACCCGATGGCGACCAATGAATACATCAAGCCGATTAATAAGCCATCGGCAATCTGCTGAAGCACCTGATCAGGCATCGATCGATCCCCTCTCTACTTTCTGTCTTTCCATGCCGGGAACGGCCAGACTACCTGCTTCGAGGCCGAGTCAAAAGGCCAGATCGTTACATATTCCTGATTGAGTATCTGAACAAGCGTTCCTCTGGCATAGATGTTCTGGTTTGTTTGCGGGTCGAACTTGATCCCCTCCCAGGGGTAGATGGTCTGGTTGCCGGGTATGTTCGTCTCATGAAGAGCTTTTACAATAGCTGCCGGATCTGTGGACTTCGCCCGGTTCATGGCCTCGGCGAGGACAAAGGGGGCCATGAAGCTCCGGGCTGCATTTTCGCTCATGTCTATTCCGTACTTTTTCTTAAAAAGTTCGTTGACCTTGGCAACGAGCGGTTTATTCTTGGCCAGATCGAGTGCAAAGGTCGACCGGACAATTATGTAGTTGCCATCGGCTTTTATCGCAGCCAGGTAGCCCGGCTCGATATAACCAGCCATGGTCATAATGCCTTTCGGCTGAAAACCCATATCCTTGAACGTCTTGGTAAAGAGAATGGCATCGGTGATATACGATGCGTGCATCAGTACGTCCGGTTTGCTTACGATGAGCTTGCCCACTTCGCTGGTCACGTCTGTTGCGTTGGCCGCGTATGTTATATCGGCAACCACGTTATAACCGAATTCAGCGGCATATTTCTTGTAGGCCCTGCCTGCATTGGAGCCGAATTCCGTATTTTCGTAAAGCACAGCTACGTTCTGAACTTTCTGTCCCGTCTTCTTTTCCAGGTCCTTCAGGAACTGGAACTGGTTCCGGGCAAAAATGTCGTCGTGGGGGCTGACCCTGAAAAAGTACTTGAATCCC
This sequence comes from Nitrospirota bacterium, assembly GCA_035516965.1. Taxonomy (NCBI): domain Bacteria; kingdom Pseudomonadati; phylum Nitrospirota; species Nitrospirota bacterium. The sequence continues at coordinate 55,676 of DATIZR010000117.1, read as the reverse complement.
CTGTCCGTCAGCGTGGGAGAGGAAGAATCCGAGCATACATAGGGAATCGTCAGCCTTTCGGTCATCTGGCTGGCGGTTTTTGTCACAGCACTCTGGTAGGCCCCGATCATAGCAACGACCTTTTCCGAAGTTATGAGTCTTTCAGCCTCGGACATTCCGTTTTTCGGGTCCCCCTTGGTATCGGCATAGACAATCTCGATTTTTGCGTTGCCCAGGTTCGGCAGCCCTTCAGTCTTCGCCAGGGGGAGATCAAGATCGTATTTCCCGTTGATAATATCCACCGCGAGATCGACGCCCCTCTTGCAATCCAGGCCGGTCGAGGCGATATTGCCGGTCAGGGGATAGACCGCGCCGATCTTGATCACCTTCTGCTGTGCTTGCGCGGATACGAAGAATACGAGGACCAGCAGCAACGATAATAAGGCGACAGATACAACTTTGATAAGATTCTTCGATTCCATCATGTTCTTCCTCCTGTCAGATCTTTTTATTTCCCTACCTATGTCCCGGGCGGACACTCCCGCCTGTTATCACCGTTTTACCTCAATGCCGGCCAATTTTTCATAAAAGCGGACCACGCTTCCATGATCCGCATTACCCAGGCCGTCGACTTTAAGGGCCTGCATAATCTCCATAACGGAGGCGGTAAGCTGCAACGGCACTCCGATCGAGTGCGAGGTCTCCAGGACATTGTTGAGATCCTTAATGTGCAGGTCGATCCGGAACCCCGGATTGAATTTACGGTCCATCATGAGCGGGGCTTTGGCATCCAGCACAGCGCTGCCGGCAAGTCCGCCGCGGATGGCCTGATAGACAAGGTCCGGGTCCACACCAGCTTTGGCAGACAGCACAAGGGCCTCGGACACTGCGGCGATATTGAGCGCAACGATGACCTGGTTCGCCAGTTTGGCGATATTGCCGGCTCCCGAGCTTCCGACAAGCACAACGGAACCTGCCATGGCTTTCATGACAGGGTAGCACTTGTCAAAAATCTCTTTCTTGCCGCCCACCATCACGGAAAGCGTGCCCTCGATGGCCTTGGGCTCTCCGCCGCTCACGGGAGCATCAAGCATTTCTATGCCTTTCTCAGCAAGCCTGGCGGCTATTTCACGGCTCACCAACGGAGCTATGGAGCTCATATCTATAACAACAGAACCCTTTGCTGCGCCTTCGATAACACCAGCTTCCCCCAAAACCACTTCCCTGACATGGGGGGAATTGGGCAGCATCGTAACGACGACCTCTGCCCGCTCCGCCACTTCCCTGGGACTCGTTGCAGCGCTTGCCCCGGCAGCGACAAGTTCATTCATTGCGCCCTTGCTTCTATTGAAAACGACAAGCTGATAGCCGGCTTTCAACAAATTTCTGCTCATGGGTTTCCCCATGATCCCAAGACCTATAAAACCGATTTTCATATTTTTACCTGCGTCTTCCTTAATGATTTGATTAAGACGGATTAAAGGCCTCTACAGTCCAAGTCAGAGTTTGTAGCCGAATTCTGTTATCCAGGCAAGAGAGGACTTGCTGTCAGGAATAGGCACATATTCAAGGCCGACATGTCCGCGGTACCCTGATGCGTCGATTTCTTTTAAAATAAACGGATAGTTTATTTCCCCCGTACCGGGCTGATGGCGCCCGGGATTATCGGCTATCTGGATATGGCCGATTTTATCGATATGTTTTCGTAATGTGGCTGCCAGTTCGCCTTCCTCCCTTTGAGCGTGATAGACATCATACTGCAAAAAGACGTTCGGCATCTCCGCATCGTCAATAAGTTTCAGTGCCTGCTCGGTCCGGTTAAGAAGAAAACCGGGAATATCGAAGTGATTAATCGATTCAACCATCAGTCGCAAACCTTTTTCTTGCATCACTTTTGCCGCAAAGCGCACATTCCCGACCAGTGTCGACCAGTGTGTGTCGTCATCATACCCACGTATTCTCTTACCAGCCAGACAATTCAGACCGCCCACCCCGAGTTCAAGAGCATACTCCACTGCTTTTGCAACTCCGGCACGAAATTCTTCGACTCGTTCCGGATTTGCGGCAATTCCCCGCTCACCTTCCTCCCATTTTCCGGCGGGGAGATTAAACAAAACTTGTGTTAACCTGTTTTGCCTCAGCCGAGCTTTCAGTTCGACCGCATCGAATCCGTAAGGGAATAAATATTCGATGGCTGAAAATCCTGCGTCCCTTGCCGATGCAAACCGCTCCATAAACGGGACTTCGGTAAAGAGCATCGTCAAATTCGCTGCAAACTTGGGCATTATTCCTTCCTTTTATGAAAAGGCAAGCTTAACCACTCTTGTATCAGCAGACGTACCTGCATCTTCAAAGGCAGTTGCCTTTCCTTGATCATGCATTAAAATTATGGGTACACCTCTGCAGTAGTGCAGACACGCTTGATGAGCCGGCTTCAGGAAGAGGCAAGCGTTACCCACGAAGAAACACGTCGTAAGGTCGATCGTTCTAACGCGATCCCCCTGTTATTATATCATAGCAAGTTTCCGAGGTATTGAGCCAGACCTGCCTCTTTATTCAGATTCCGGCGACCCTCATCCTGACATTTTTCAAGGTAATGCAGCAGCTTTTCCCTCTCTTTATATCCGTTCGATCTCTTTCTGAAACAACCCGAACGCCTCCTGATCAAATATGCAGAACTCGACGATTTCGAGCGAGGTCTCCGGGCTGTTCCTCAGGAATGCCGCAGTCTCTCCCACGAGGATCTGCGCGCACCGGTCCTTCGGGAAGCCGAAGATGCCGGCGCTGATGGCGGGCACTGAGATACTCGTTAGCCTCCTCCCGGTTGCGAGATCCAGCACGCTGTTGATCGCCTTCTTCAATTTACTGTCTTCATCGCCGTCTCCCATCCGCGGCCCCACGGCGTGGATAACGGAGCGGGCCTTCAGTTTACCTCCCGTGGTCATGGCAGCGCCGCCCACGGGAACGTAGCCGATCCGGTCGCTCTCCTCCTGGATCACCCGGCCGCCCTTTCTCACGATCGCGCCGGCCACCCCGCCTCCGTGCTGGAGGTGGCTGTTCGCAGCGTTCACGATGGCGTCCACGTCGCGCTCGGTGAGGTCGGCTGAAACAAGGCGCATTGTCGTTCTTCCGATCTTCTTTTCAATAGACTCCAAGCGACACCCCCCCTCCCGTCATGACCACGGAAGAACCCGCTCGACATTTTAGAAGTCTCATCTGTGCAGCGCAGCCCGCGTGAAGCCCGTGATTGAATGTGTCCTCACTTCCTGTGATTGGGACAAATATCTCGCTTGGCCTGGCCCGGTTTCCTCTGCGACCTCTGTCGTTCAAATGTGCCTCATATCTCTTTCCGGTACGGTGTGTAAAGTATATCAAAGGATGCGAAAAAAGACGAACTACCAGGAACCTGCATATGCTATAATGACCCACTATGAAAAAACCAGACTTGAGCGGACTCATCCCTTCCGTTGCCCAAAAAATCGCGCCCATGATCGATGACATGCTGCGGGAGCATGGAGCGAACATCCATTCCTTCCATGTCGTAGGGAGCGCCGTCATCCCGGACTACGATGAAAAGCTCTCGGACATCAACTCCGTTGTCGTTCTGCAGGATATGGACCTGAAGTTCCTCCATTTCCTCGCGCCCCTCGGAAGCAGGTACGGGAAAAAGAGGATCGCCGCTCCGCTCGTCATGACGCCGGAATATATCCGCGACTCGCTCGACGCGTTTCCCGTCGAGTTCCTCGATTTCAAGCTGATCCATAAAACAATCTTTGGCGACGATGTTTTCGCGGGACTCGAGTTGAACAGGACCCACCTCCGGCTGCAGTGCGAGCGCGAGACAAAGACCAGGCAGATCGGCCTGCGGCAGGGATACATTTCGTCGCTTGGGGAAAAAGATCGTCTCGCATCGATCCTCGTCAAGTCGTTCACCGGCTCCATGGCGTTCTTCCGGGCCGTCATCGTGCTGCTCGGCAAGGAGCCGCCCATCGCGCGGACCGACGTCATTTCCGGGTTCGCCGCGTGCTGCGGGGTCCAGACGGTCATCTTTGGCGACCTCCTCGCCTTGAAGAACGGTCGCATCAAACCGTCCGGGCAGGGGCTCCGCGAGATGTTCGAGCGGTATTATCAGGCACTGGAAGCAGTGAGAAAGATGATCGATGATCTCCCTTCGTAACAGGCTTCTCATCCTCATTCTGGTCCTGGTTCCGCTGTCCGCCTCGTTCTCCGCGGCTTCAACGCCCGAGCCCCCCGCCGTGCCCCGGGACTACGTCGTCGATCTTGCTGGGGTCGTGGCTGACAACGTGCAAGTCCGGCTGAACGCGCTGCTGCAGGAGCTTGAGCGGAAGACCGGCGCACAGGTCCTCGTCCTGACCGTCCAGAGCCTTGACGGCCAGGGCATCGAAGAGTTCGCCTTCACCACCAAGGAGCGGTGGAAGCTCGGACAGAAGGGCAAGGACAACGGGGTCCTGCTCGCTGTCGCGGTGAAGGACAAAAAGTACCGCTTCGAGGTCGGCTACGGGCTCGAGAGCGTGCTGCCGGACAGCCTCGTAGGGACGATCGGAAGGGAATATCTGGTCCCCTATTTCCGAAAGGGCGATTACAGTACCGGGATCTTTGCAGCAACACAGGCGGTGATCGGGACCATCGCTGGCCATGAGGGCGTTGAGATCACCGGGCTGTCGCGCATTCAACAGCCACGCACAGCGACGGGCAGACCGCTCGGGACCCTGAATAGCGTGATCTTCGGCATCTTTATCGTGGTCGGCTTGATCCTTTTCATAACCCATCCGCGTCAGTGCTTGCTCATGCTCCTCGCGGCCAACATGACCGGCAGAGGCGGCGGCTGGTCCGGAGGCGGTGGCGGCTTCGGGGGCGGGGGCGGCAGTTTTGGCGGTGGAGGCGGTGGCTCCGGAGGCGGAGGGGGCGCCTCGGGAGGATGGTAGGGCCATGCAAGTAAGACCCTCCTTGCCGATTCCCTCTCTCCGTGCGGAAAAACCATGATGGGAAGTTTCCGGGAACAGGAGACCCATCCTCACCCGTCCCTCTCCTTGAAGGAGAGGGTGAGTTTTCGAGCAGTCTTCTCTCTTTCGCAAAGGAGACGGTGAGTTTTCGATTACTTTCCTCCCTTTCAAGGGGAGGACCAAGGTGGGGATGGGTTGTCTTGCTTTTAAAGTTCCCTCTCCTTTCTGCCGAGAAGACAGCGGGAGAGTGGCTGGACAAAAATATATTTTTATTCTTAAGGAGGTTCTCATGAACAGTGGAATCAAGTCTATGCTCATTCTCCTTGCGGTCATCGCGGTCATTGCACTCGGCGTGATCTTCTGGGGCGTGGGCCAATACAACCGGGTCATCGCCATGGACGAACAGGTCAAATCCCAGTGGGCGCAGGTCGAGAACCAGTTGAAGCGGCGCTACGACCTGATCCCGAACCTGGTCGAGACCGTGAAGGGGTACGCCAAACACGAGAAGGAAACCTTCGAGAACATCGCGAACGCGCGAACGAAATATTTCCAGGCGCAGACCGTGAAGGACAAGATCCAGGCTTCGCAGCAGCTTGAGGGTGCGATCTCCCGGCTCCTCCTGCTGCAGGAGAGCTTCCCGCAGCTCAAGGCGAATGAGTCGTTCCTCAAGCTGCAGGACAGTCTGGAGGGCACCGAGAACAGGATCGCGGTGGAGCGGAAGCGGTATAACGACGATGTGAGGACGCTGAACACCTACCGGCGGTCGTTCATGGGAAGGTTCATCGCCGCCTTCGCCGGGGTCAGCGAGGCGCAGTACTACGAGATTCCCCAGGCGGAGAAGGAAGCTCCGAAGGTGAAATTCCAGTAGAATATAAGGTTCTCGAGCAGTATTCCGGCTGCGCGGGTTCGCGCGGCACTCGTTTCTTTCTGCTTTCCGGCACAGAGTATGCTCGATCAATCGCTCCTGGTTGTGATGATCATACTGAGGAGGAGTGGATACCCATGGATCAGACCACTGCTGATGTGGCAATCAAAAAGGCCTGGATGGCGGGCATCATATCGGGCGTCCTGACACTGATCGTAACGCTCGCGGCGATGTCCGGACACAGCATCATGGGGTTCACGGCCTTGAACCTTGTCGATGCCGTGTTGATATTCGGCTTGTCCTTCGGAATCTATAAAAAAAGCAGGACTTGTGCCGTCATTATGCTGATTTATTTTATCGGCAGCAAGATCTACCTCTGGAAGGAAACCGGTTCGCTTGCGGGATTTCCTCTTGCTGCGCTCTTCGGATATTATTTTTATCAGGGTGTGACGGGCACCTTTGACTATCACAGCAACGCCGATGCTCCGGCCACGCCCGCCGCCAAGAGCACTCCCGCCCCCGTACCGAAATTCAAGACACGCGAAGAGTATGAGCAATGGAAAGCCGAGCGGCTGACGCGTCCCCCGGGAGCTTCCCCGGTCAGTGATGGCGCCAATGTGCAGACAGCGGAAAAGAAAAGTTCATCCTTCGGATGGGCGATCGCCGTTGTCGTTGCGGCAACCGCAGCCGCAGTTCTTCTCTTTTCCGCACCCGGCAAAGCGCTTCTCAGCAAAGCCTCTATTCCGGAAACGCCTTCGTGGGCGGAGTTTTCTTCGCCGGAAGGAAATTTTTCGATCCTGATGCCCGGAACACCAGCACAGGAGAAAAAACAAGTGAGCACCGCCGCCGGCCTCCTCGACATGCACATGTTCTCGCGGGAAGTCCGGAACAGAACGGCATATATTGTCATCTACACCGATTACCCGGATGCCATAACCCGCGTTTCGCCGGACAAGGTCCTCGATGGCGGCCGGGACGGCGCCGTCGCGAACAGCAAGGGGAAGCTGCTGAGCGAACAATACCTGTTTCTTGAGGGCGGTCACTCCGGGAGGGAGATCACGGTCGAAGTCCCCGAAAAAGGGATGTTGAAGGTTCGTGCCTACCTGGTCCGGCAGCGATTGTATCAAATCATGCTCATCGCGCCAAAGGAGCTCATCGATTCCGAGGACAACGTCAGATATTTGTCATCGTTCAAACTGAAGTGAGCATAAGAACCCGACAACTGCCGATCGCCGGGCTTTGCAAAAGCATCAGACTTTTGTCAGGACGCCGCCTATCGTTCCTTCTCTTCCTGCTCCTGTGAAGGAGAGGCTGGATATGTCCTCAAAGGCGCTCATGGCCGCCATCGATCCCTGCCCCACGGCCACCACGATCTGCTTCATGCTTCCGGTGATGTCGCCTGCCGCATACACGCCGGGCATCGTTGTCCGCATGGTGGTGAGGTCCACCTTGACATATCCCTCGGCCGTGAGCTCCAGCCCGAGCGCCTTGGCGATCTCGTTGTTCGGCACGTAGCCGATCGCGACGAACACGCCCTCGGCAGGAAGTTCCGTCACGGCTTTCGTCTTGTTGTTCTCGATCACCGCGGACCTGACGGTCTTGTCGCCGACGATCTCCTTTACCTCGCTGTTCCATAAGACCGGGATTCCCGTCTGCTTCAGGCTCTCCTGCAGTTTTGCCTCGCACCGCAGCAACTCCCGCCGGTGCACGAGGGTGACCTTCGCGCCGATATTATGGAGGTAGAGCGCATCGGTGACAGCCGTGTTGCCGCCTCCCACGACGATCACCGGCTTCCCTTCCTTGAAGAAGTAGCCGTCGCAGGTGGCGCAGTAGCTGACCCCCCTGCCGTACAGCCTCTTCTCGCCGGCCGCGCCGAGCGCCCGGTTGCCCACGCCTGTCGCGAGGACGATGCCCTTGGTGATGTAGACCGCCCGGTTGGTCTTGATGTGCAACCTGCCGTCCTTCTGCTCGCGGCTGATCTCTTTCACCTGCTCTCCCACATGAACGTCAGCATACTGGATCGCCTGCTGCGATATCAGGTCAACGAGGCTCTTGCCGCCGATCCGCATGTAGCCAGGGTAGTTCTCGACCACGGGCGTGATGGCCACCTGACCGCCGATCATCTCGCGCTCGACCACGACGGTGCTCAACCCGGCACGTACCGCATAGATCGCGGCGGTGAGGCCAGCGGGGCCCGCGCCGACGATCACGAGGTCCCGCTCGATGGGTTCCGTCGAGATCTGTTCCGTAACATATTCGGGCTCTTTCAGGGTGAGGAGCGATTCGACGAACAGCTCCTCGGGCTGCAGGCCGATGCCCGTGAACGTGCCGTTGATGACGGTCTGCGGCACCGACATGGATCCGAGGCTCTCGGCAAGGTCCGGGTTCTCGTAGAGCTCCACGATCTCCGCCGATACCAGGTCGGGCTTCACGATCGCGGCAGAAAAGGCGGTGAGCGCCTGCTGCGGGCAGTAGGGGCAGGTCGGCGTAACGAATACCTGGATGTCCCTTTTTTCCTTCAGACCCGCGATCCGCTCCATGGTCGGCGCGGTGAGAATGCTCTTGCCCGTGGAGGCCATCAGGATCGCGATGAGCAGCGACCGCCCCTCCTCGCCGAGCGGCGCTCCGGAATAGCGCATCCGGTATTTGTCGGGTGCGATGAGGACCGTCGGGGACCGGTGCACGTCCCGTTTGATCGAGAGGTCGTCCCCGACCTGGTGAAATGAAACCGCTAGCTTGTCGGACAGCATTGACAGGGCCTTCATGAGCGAAACGGCGGCTTCATTGAACTGGTCGTTCATCCCGGTCTTGGTATAAACCTCTACCATGACCTTTTCCCTGAGGTCCTTGAAAAAGGTGTCCTTGATGACTTTTTGTACTTCTTCAGGAAATTGTTCTTCAGCCATGATGCCACCTCTGGATCAACCACCGGCTTCGCACACGGTTTAAGAAACGGGGTCCTGTGTCAGGTCAATTTTTTAACCATGTTCATCCGTGGTCAATAACCTTATTTTATTCTCTGCGATATTTTCTTGAACTCCTCGGTACCCGCAACTTTCAAGAGTTGGAACAGTACCGTTTCCGTGCAACTGATGACCGCCCCGACGTCTCGCATATACTCCAGCCCGGCCTTCCAATTCTCTGTGGTCCGTGAGCAAACCGCGTCCTGGACCACGTGAGGCATGAACCCGTCCTGCAGCAACCCTATCGTTGTCTGGAGGCAACAGATGTGTGTCTCCATGCCGGCCAGGACGACCTTCTTTCTCCTGAGCTTCCTGACCGCCTCGATGAATGTCGGCTCGCCGCAACAGTTGAACGACGTCTTCTCGATCGGCTGATATGCCGGCAGAGCTGACTGGATCTCGGCGACGGTATGTCCCAGCCCCTTGGGATACTGTTCGGTCACGACAACCGGCACGTTGATCATCTTCGCCAGCTCGATCAGATTCAGGCAATTCCTGACCACCCGGTCCCGCTCCTGCATGACCGTCGCAAGGCGGTCCTGAATGTCCACAATGAGGAGAACCGAGTCGTCTTTCTCAAGGAAATACTTGTTGTCCAATCCACCCATCTCCTTTTAAAAGAGGAATTATTAATTCAGCCGCCCGGATGTATATTATACACCTTCCGGCAAACTGCCGGATCTCATATTCCTCACGATCCTCCGTAGCCGACCGCTGTCTTTCCGTCCTCGACAATGACCGGAACGTTCCGCACACCCTTGGTAATTTTGAGCATCTCATCAAGCCTGGCCTTATCAGCCTTCACGTCGAAATAAACCGCCCTGTCCCCGAAGGCTTCACGAGCCTTGCTGGTATAGGGTCAACCCTGCTTCCCGTAAATAACGACTTTGTTTGTCACGGCAGACCTCCTCTTACCGGTTTAATTAATTATATATTAGCATTTTGCTGATGCAAAAGTAAACTTGTTGGGCTAGAATCGTTTTTATCATGGTCAATGAAACAAATCCCCTCGCTGGATTGTCTTATAATAATGGTGTAACCGGCATGCCGACGGCGGGTGACGATGCCGAACTCGTCGCACAGTCCCGTCAAGGCGACCTGGACGCTTTTGAACAGCTCGTGACTAAGCACCAGAAAAGGATGCTGAACATCGCGTTCAGGCTGATCGGCGACTACGACGAGGCGTGCGAAGTAGTACAGGATGCTTTCGTCTCGGCCCACAGGAACATCAAGACGTTCCGGGGCGATTCGAAGTTCTCGACCTGGCTTACGACAATAACGCTGAACCATGCGAAGAACAGGCTGAAGCAGGTCAGGGCCCGGCAAAGGCGCGTGGCTTTCTCCCTGGACGATCCTGTGCAAACCGATGACGGAGAAATGTCCAGGGGTCTGCCATCAAATGAGCCGTCCCCGCTCGACCGGCTGGAGAATCAGGACATCCGGAACAATGTGCAAGGGTGCATCGAGGCCCTGGACCCGGAATTCCGGGAGGTAATCGTGCTAAGGGATGTGCAGGACTTTTCCTATGATGAGATCGGGAGTATTCTGAAAATACGCGAGGGCACGGTCAAGTCCCGCCTCTTCCGTGCGCGCGAGGCAGTTAAGGATTGTCTGAAAAAGGCAATGGGAGATTTGTAATGGATCACAACGATATACGACATAAGTTGTCAGAATATATGGACGGTGCGGTCACGCCCGAAGAGAATGCAGTGATCGAAGAACACCTCAAGACCTGTCCGCTGTGCAGCGAGGCCTTGAGAGAACTTGAGACGACCGTCGAGCACATGAAAAATATAGAAGAAGTGGAGCCGCCTGCGTGGATGACGCAGAAGATCATGGCAAAGGTACGCGCCGAAGCGGAGAAGAAGTGGTTCATCCACCGGCTGTTCTTCCCGCTCCACGTCAAGTTGCCGCTCGAAACCCTGGGCGTTATGCTCCTTGCGGTGATGGTGTTCTTTATGTATCAAAACAACCAGCCGGCAAAATACGCCGAGTCGCCTACCCAGGAGTTCTCTCCAAAAGCGGAAACTTCTCCTCCGGCAACTGCTAAGGACGAACTTGGCAAAGCCGATAATTCCACCCACGGGAAACAGGTGCTGCAAAAGCCGGCGTATAAGGCTCTGGACATGAGGCAGGAGTACGAAAAACCCGCGCCGCCGGTACCCGAAGGCCGGACTGCACCTGCTCCTACTCCAGCGCCATCAAAAAATGAAGCTCATCCGGAAAGACGCGCAGCATCACCACAAGCCGCTGGGCCGAGCGTCGCGCGAGAGCAGTCGGTACAATTGGCTGGCGCGGCACCTCAGGCGGAGGCGAAACTAAAATCCGCTGCTCCGGCGGGGCGGAACATGGCCGCAGCAGGAGCGGATAAAGATGCGGAATGTCTCCCTTATGAGCCGAATATAGTTTCGCTTGCCGGCATCATCAACAAAAAAGACTTTCCAGGGAAACCCAATTATGAAAGCATTGGGTCAGGCAATGAGCGGGAGACCTATTGGATATTGAAATTGGACAGACCAATTTGCTTATCCGCAGATGCGAACAATGAATTGAATCAGCCGGAATTCGGCATAGCTGAAATGCAATTGGTGTTGGATTCAGCAAAATATGATGAGTATCGTTCTCTCCTCGCGAGACAGGTGACCGTGCGAGGCACACTATTTCATGCCCATACGGGGCACCACCATACAACCGTCCTCCTGAAGGTCCTTGATATTACTGCAGGAACAAATTAACAAGCCAGCCATTCCCCCGCCGGGAACTTTTCCCGCACCTCCTTTGTCTCATTCGCCAAGAGCGGTTCAATTCAGTAACAAAGGAGGTTCATCATGCAAATCAAAAGATTCATTGCGGTTGCAGCGGTAATGATCCTGCTCGGTGCCGGTTATGGTTCGGATTCATCAGCAGAAAATAAGGAAGCAAAAAACGGGGCAGCAACAAGCACTCTGGACGATCAGACCGGGATGGCGCTGACCATCTACAACGTCAACCTCGGGCTGGTGAAGGACCAGCGGCAGATCAAGCTGTTCAAAGGCGCAGGGAACCTGCGGTTCATGGATGTGGCTTCGCAGATCATGCCGACGAGCGTACATATCAAATCGCTCGTCAATCCCGAGAGCCTTCAGGTCCTCGAGCAGAATTACGAGTACGACCTCCTGAACCCCCAAAAGCTCCTCGACAAGTACGTGGGCAAAGAGGTGAAGCTTTTTACGATAAATCCGTACACCGAGCGTGAGGAGATCGTTACGGCCACACTTCTATCGAACAACGGCCAGCCCATCTTCAAGATCGGCGACGAAATCACCTTCGGCCATCCCGGCAGGATCATCTTCCCCGGCGTGCCTGAAAATCTCAACGCCAAGCCGACCCTCGTCTGGATGCTCGAGAACAGCCTGCCGACAACTCAGAGGATTGAGGCGTCCTATCTCACGAACGGCATCAACTGGCAATCCGATTATGTGGTCACGCTGAACGACAAGGATGATAAGGCGGCCCTGGCGGGATGGGTGACCATCGACAACAAGAGCGGAGCAACGTATAAGGATGCCAGGCTCAAGCTCGTGGCTGGCGACGTGAACCGCGTGAAGGACAAACACGTGTATGAGGACAGGATGATTCTTGCCGCCGAAGTGGCAGCGAAAGCTGCGGCACCGCAGTTTAAAGAGGATTCGTTCTTCGAGTACCATATATATACTCTTGAACGACCCGCGACGGTCAAGGACAACCAGACCAAACAGATCAGCCTGGTGGCTGCCGACGACATTCCGGTCAAGAAGGAGCTTTTATACTCCGGCGCAAACTATTATTACTACAATCGCTTCGGCTATGTCATGTCAAACCAGAAGATCGGCGTGTTCGTGGAGATCCGGAATAGGAAGGAGAACAATCTCGGCATACCCCTGCCCAAGGGCACGGTGCGGGTCTACAAAGCCGACAAGGAAGGAAGTCTCCAGTTCGTAGGTGAGGACTCGATCGACCATACGCCCAGGGACGAGAAGATCAGGATCAAGCTCGGCGATGCCTTTGACGTGGTCGGAAGCAGGAAGCAGACGGACTGGAAAAAGATCGCCTCAGACACCTATGAAGCGGCCTTCGAGATCTCGCTCAGGAACCATAAGAAGGAGGACGTGATGGTAAAGGTCGTGGAACCGGTCCCCGGGGACTGGATCATGCTGAACTCCTCCCACGAGTATAAGAAGACCGAGGCCTTCGCAGCGGAATTCAACATCCCCGTTCCCAGAGACAAGGAAGTAAAGCTCACCTACCGGGTGAGGATGAGGTATCAGACGGGATATTGAGAACGGTGTTCCCCTTCCCCGGCAGGAAGGTTTGACCTCTCACAGCCACTTCTTGCGTTTGAAGTAAAAGAACATCGAGACACCGATGCCGAGCATTACCAAGAGCGTGAGAAAATACCCGTACCGCCACTCGAGCTCGGGCATGTATTTGAAGTTCATCCCGTACACGCCGACGATGAAGGTGAGCGGCATAAAGATCAACGAGATCGCCGTCAGGACCTTCATCACCTCGTTCAGCCGGTTGCTCACGCTCGAAAGGTACATGTCGAGCATGCTGGAGATCATCTCCCGGTAGATGTCCACGCTGTCGATCACATGGATCACGTGGTCGTACACGTCCCGAAAATACGGGACCGTCGCCTCCCGGATGAGCGGCGACTCGTGCTTCCCCAGGGCGCTCACGACCTCCCGCAAAGGCCAGACCGCGTTATGCAGGAATATCAGCTCTCTCTTCAACTGGTAGATCCGCTGCACGGTTTTCTGTGTCGGATTCTCGATCAATTCCGTTTCGAGCACCTCGAGCTTCTCGCCGAACTTTTCGAGGATCACGAAGTAGTTGTCCACGACCGCATCGAGAAGCGAGTAGGCCAGATAGTCGGCGCCCATCTTCCGTATACGGCCCTTGCCGCTCCTGAGCCGTTCGCGGATCAGGTTGAACACATCGCCTTCGATCCCTTCCTGGAAGGAGAGGACGAAATTTGCGCCGAAGATGATGCTGATCTGCTCGGTGACGATATCGCCATTCTTGCCGCTCGACAGCATCTTGAGCACGACGAACAGGTATTCGCCGTAATCCTCCGCTTTCGGACGCTGGTCAATGTTCACGATGTCTTCCATCACGAGCCGGTGGAGCCCGAAGCACTCGCCGAGTTTTTCGAGCACCGGGATATTCTGGACGCTGTCGATGTTGATCCAGGTGACGGTCGGCTTGTTCTTGTAAGGCATGCACGCTTCGATGGTAGAAAGCTCTGTTTTGAGGAAGTTCGACTCGTCGTAATCGATGACGTGGATCTTGACCGCCTCTTCCTTCCTCTCTCCGGTGTACAACAGGGTCCCGGGAGGGAGGCCGGCTTTCCTGGTCTGCTTTTTGTTGAGCTTGCGCATAAGCGGTTGTTAATAAAACTCCTTGATCGTCGTCCGGATCTTTGTTGCGTCGAAGGCCTGGTGCACAAGCGGTTTGCCTGAGATCATCGGCAGCCGCTCCTCGAAGGTCTGGCGGTGATTGCGGTAAATGACGCCAAGCGGGATCCGGTCCCCCCATTCGAGGGCTTTCGTGAACGCGGCGGCACGGTCTCCGGGCTCGTAGCCGGGCTCGATGTGATAGACGCGCCTGCTGTACCATTCGTAGGTGTTGACCCTGTTGAAGGTCACGCAGGGCTGCAGAATGTCAATGAGAGCGAACCCGCGGTGGTTCATCGCTTCCTTCATGAGCCCCTTCAAATGGCCGGTGTCTCCGGCAAAGGCGCGTGCCGCGAAGCTGCAGTCGAGGGCCACGGCGAGGGCCATGGGATTGAACTGTTCCGACAGGACGCCGAGGGGAGCGTTCTTCGCGACAGTGCCTTCCGCCGTCGTGGGTGAAGGCTGACCCTTGGTCAGACCGTATATCTGGTTGTCGTGAACGAAGAGCTTGATGTTGATGTTCCGGCGTATGGCGGCAAGGAAATGGTTCCCGCCTTCGCCGTAGCAGTCGCCGTCGCCGGTCGTGACGATGACCGGCATGGCATGGTTCGCGAGCTTGATGCCGGTAGCCACCGGCAGCGCCCTTCCGTGAAGTCCGTTGAAGGTGTTGCATCTCGTATAGTGGGGAAGTTTAGCGGCCTGGCCGATGCCCGAAACAACGGTCACCTGGTGGGGCTCCAGGTCCAGCTCGGCCATGGCCTCATTGAAGGCTTTGAGGATCGGGAAATTTCCGCATCCCGGACACCAGGCGGGGGTTTGGCCTTTATATCTTTCCAAGGGCGGCACGGATCTCTCCTACCAGTTCTTCGAGCAAAAACGGCCTGCCGTCGAACTTATGAATGTGCGTCGTAAACTCATAGCCGGTCTCTCCGCGGATCAGCCGCTCGAACTGTCCCGTTGCGTTCTGTTCCATGCATATCGCGACCTTCGCATCGGCGAGGAACCGGACATAATCGAACTTTTCAAGAAGCGGAAGCGGGTAGACCTCGCTGAAATGAAGCATGGCGATGCTCCGCGACTTCGCAATTTCGTCCACGGCTTCCCTCAGCATTCCGTAGGTCGACCCCCAGCCGACGAGGACGGTCTCGGGATCGTGATCGCCGTACAGGAAGGGAGGCGCGATCTCCTGCCGGATCAGGGGCAGCTTGTTGAACAGCCTCTTCTGGACCATCTTCACCCTCGTCTCCGCGTCCTCGACGATATGGCCCTCCTCATCGTGCTCATCGCTGTCCGTGACAACGATATGTTTCGCATCGCCCGGAACACCGAAGGGGGATACGCCGCTCGCGGTGAAGGCATGCCGCTTGTAGTCGGCGACATTCTCGAACGCGCCGCCCCGCAGCCGGTAATCGGTATAAACGGTCCTGTCCGTGTCGATCCCGTCCATGGTCCACTGGCTGTCCGAGAGGTAAGTGTCAAAAAGAACAAAAACGGGGATCTGGAACTTTTCCGCAAGATCGAAGGCCTTATTCATGAGCAGGAAGGCCTGCTGCGGCGTTCCGGGTGCGAAGATGATCCGGGGGAACTCGCCATGCCCCGCGGAAAGAAGGAACTGGAGCTCGCCCTGCTCGGTCCGCGTGGGAAAACCCGTTGCCGGTCCCGGTCGCTGGCCCATGGCGATCACGACGGGCGTCTCGGTCATGCCGGCGAGGGACAGCCCCTCGGCCATCAGGGCAAACCCCCCGCCCGAGGTCCCGGTCATGGCGCGGACGCCGGCGAAGGACGCGCCCAGGGCCATGTTGATCGCCGCGATCTCGTCCTCGGCCTGTTCGACGATGATGCCGTACTCCCGCTCCTTGGACGCGAGATAGTTCATGATGCCCGTTGACGGGGTCATGGGGTAGGCCGCGTAGAACCTGCAGCCCGAGGCAAGCGCGCCGAGCGCTATGGACTCCACGCCGCCGATCAGCATCCGTGGCCGCGGAGAAGCGACGTCGCCCAAGGAGAATAAGCACCGGGTGCAGTTCTTCACGGCATAGTCGTAACCGGCGATGGCCGCCTTCCTGTTCCCGGCAACGATCTTCTCACCCTTCCTGGCGAACGTCTCGCCTATGTTCGTGAGCAGGTAATCGATGTCAAGGCCGAGCATCCCGAGCACAGCGCCCGTCGCCACGGTGTTCTCCATGATGCGTTCACCGCCGCTCGTGACGGCAATCTCGACAAAAGGGACATCGAAAAAGGCAGGGCCTTCCGGTTTCATTTTTAATGTTGAAGAGTCGTAAACGACGCGCCCATTCTCTGCGAGCTCCTGCTCATGACGCAGGATGCTCTCTTTGTCCAGGGCGATCAGGATATCGACGTTCTGACGCGACGCGGCGATCGGCCGTTCGGAAATTCGTATCTGATAAAAATTGTGGCCGCCGCGGACCCTCGACTCGTAATCCTGGTGGCTGAATACGTGATAACCCGCGCGGGCAAAGACCCGTCCGATCGTGTCCCCGATGGTCTGTATTCCCTGGCCGGCCTCGCCGCCGATCTTTATGGTATAGTCCATGTGCGTTCTCTCTCTGGTGGGAATGATCGCGAGCGTCACTCCATATCGTCCGGCGTGATGATGCCCGCTCTCAGAAGCTGACCGAGGAGCAGAAAGCCGCCGCAAGGCTGCGCCTTCCGGTCCATCGCGAAATCGCAGCCGTCCTTCCTGAAATCACAGGCAACGCACAGTCTCCGGATGACCGCGTCATCGGTCATGGCGTCGCGTTCCTGCTCCTTCCGCTCAAGGGGGATGCGCCTGCCCTGCTTCGTAAGGCGTTCTATGACCCGATACCCCCGGCAGGCAAGCTCTTCATTCCTGCCCGGCTTGTAGTAGGCACAGAAATTCAAACACAGTGTTTTACCGATACCCTGATCTTTTCTCATCCCGCCCATTATAACAAATTCACCTGCCCGGTGCTATAATAACCCCATGACCTATCATCTTTCGGGCCGGGCCGTGCTGAAATGGCTGGAAACACCGGCGATCTATCACATCGACAATGACGAGCTGTACGAGCTCGATGCCGATTCGTTCCGCTTCATGAAAGGGTGCATGACCGGCGAAGGCTGCCGGTCAAAGGACGGGGCGTTCATCGACTACTGCATGGATGAGGATCTTCTCACCAAGAAAAAAATCGTTTCACGGCGACCCGCGCTCCGGCAGGCCCCTGTCCCCTCCCTGCGCTATCTGGAGCTCCAGATAACCGATTCCTGCAACCTGCGATGCAAGCACTGCTACAGCGGGGAAGGGGCGGGCAATGAACTTTCGCCTGAACAGATACGCGGCATACTGGCCGAGTTCGAGGAGATGCAGGGGCTGCGCCTCCTCCTGTCCGGAGGAGAACCTCTGTTGCACAGCAGGTTTAGCGAGATCAACGAAATGCTTCCCGACTTCTTCCTGCGCAAGGTGCTGTTCACCAACGGCGTGCTGCTCCGGAAGGAGTTGCTTAAGTCGCTGAAGACCGACGAGATACAGGTCAGCATTGACGGGCTGGAAGCGGCCCACGATGTCGTCCGGGGCACCGGCATGTTCACGCGTACCCTGCAGGCGATCCGTCTCGCCCTCGATGCCGGTTTCGATGTATCGGTCTCGACCATGGTGCATCGGGCCAATCTGAAGGATTTCGATGCAATGGAAAAGTTGTTCCGCGACCTTGGGATCAAGGACTGGACCGTTGACGTGCCCTGCGCTGTAGGCCGGCTGAAGCAACACACCGAGCTTGTCGTCAGTCCCGAGGAGGGCGGCAAATACCTGGGGTACGGATTTGGCGGCGGCCTTCATTCCTCAGGCCAGGGCTTCGGATGCGGACTGCATCTGATGGCCGTAATGGCAGACGGAAAGGCCGCGAAATGCACCTTTTACGGTGATCGTGCGATCGGCACTATAGATCAGGGACTCAGGCCGGCCTGGCAGAAGATGAAACCCGTCCTCCTGAAGGACCTTGCCTGCGACTGCGACTATATCGAGGTGTGCCGGGGAGGATGCCGTTACCGTGCGGAGCTCATGAGCGGGGAGGGAGGAAAAGACCCCTATCGCTGTACTCTCTATGGTATACTTTAAGCACTGACTGATGCCCATATACCATCGTCACGCGAGAAAGGAGGAGGAATAGAATGACGATCAAGAAGGTAACGAAAAAAATGGCGCTCACCTGCAAGTGCAAAAGCTCCTGCTGAACCGTCGACCGGATAGAAACAACACGAGCCCGGACCTTGTCCGGGCTCTTTGTATTTCCGGCAGAGAGTACCGACTGCGGGCCAGCGTTATGCCGCTTCCCGTCCGAATGCCTCCCGCTCGTCAAAGTTCCTGATGAACTGCCCGATCTGAACGCCGAGATACACACACTTGAGTCCGTTCATGCACTCGTCGGCGTCCTTCTTTTCCAAACGTGTCGTCAGGGCCTCTTTCCCCCGCTTCACCGTGATCAGGTACGCATTCTTTTCCGCATCGAATTCTACGGCCGGCAACAGATGATGTTCCCCGATCTCGGGATACATCTCCATGATCTTATCCTGCAATGCAACAGTGGTATATGCCATGATCGCTCCTCCTCTCGTGGAGCAACGCTGGACGGACCCGGGACGCGCAATACCGGTCATCCGCCCTCGACAATGCCCCGTTCCTCCCACATGAACCAGTTCCCCGTATCGGACAGGAACTGGTAGGTATTGGCAAAAATGTCGTAGTGCTGCTGCTCTTCCCGGATCAGCTGTTCCAGGAACGTCCGCTCCAGGTCCTTGGTGGCGTGCGCGAGGGTCTTCTGATAATGCTCCATCCCTTCTTTTTCCATCCGCATGGCGATCCTGAACGCTTCGAGCTCATCCTGGGTCGCTTCGGCTTTCTGCATCATTTCGGACTTCATCGCCTCGAACACGGTCTTCACATTCTGCAGGGGGGTCACATCGCTGTGGGTGATATGGAGGCCTTTCACGAGCTTTGCGATCATTTCCAGGTGACGCCGTTCATCCTGGGTGATCGCTTCGAACATCTTTTTCCCCGCCGGGTACCTGGTCTTGCGAGCGGCCTCGGTGTAAAAGGCTATTGCGTCCGTTTCCATCCTCATTGCCAGTTCCAGAGCATCCATGAGAGCCTCCCTTTGAAGTTTTGAGCAGCACTCCGGGCAGTCATAGAGGACATCAGGGGTCCTCTTAACCGCCTGGTAATTCTTAGTATACCACAAGGGAGCGCTCAGGAAGGCGGCGCTTCCCGATGCGACCTGAAGTACAGCAGCACAATGCCGGCAAGGACCATGCAGGCGCTGAGCGCCTGTCCCATGGTGAACGGACCGGCGATGTAGCCGAGCTGCGGGTCCGGTTCCCGGAAAAACTCCCCGACGATCCTGAGCATGCCGTAGAGTGAGACGAACAGTGCAATGACAACGCCTGTTTGACGCACCCTATCCTTGATCGTCCACAGGATCGTGAAGAGGACCACTCCTTCGAGACAGAATTCATAGAGCTGCGACGGATGGCGCGGGAGCGGGCCTCCGCCGGGAAAGATCATGCCCCAGGGAACGGCAGTGATCCTGCCGTAGAGCTCGCCGTTGATGAAGTTCCCAAGCCTGCCGAACCCGAGCCCGATCGGAGCCGTGACCGCCACGAGGTCGGCCACCAGCCAGGGGTCCGTCTTGAACCGCTTGCAGCACCAGACTCCAGCCAGAACACTCCCGATGAACCCCCCGTGAAAAGACATCCCGCCGTGCCACAGGGCGAACACATCGAGAGGATGCTGCAGGTAAAAGGCCAGGTTGTAAAAGAGCACATAGCCCAGACGGGCCCCGATGATCAGGCCGAAGATGAGGGAGGAGTAGAAGGAGTCGAGAAAGTCGCCCGTGAGCGGGAGACGCCGTTTCTTCACTTGATGGCGAACAAGCACGTACGAAGAGACGAATCCCAGAACATACATGAGTCCATACCATCGGATCGCAAAAGGTCCGACGCGCAGGATTTCGGGATCTATGGAAGGATAACGGATCATGAATTACCATTCCCGCGACATGCCGCCGTGCTGGGCTTCCGCGGGGTGCTCGATGAGATCAGGGTGGGGAGAAACCCGGGGGATCATTTCTTCGCCTTGTCGCCAAAGATCTCCTTCACCTTGTCAAAAAATCCCGTGGTGATCGGGGCCGAATGCTCGCCGTTCAGGCGATCGAATTCCAGGAGAAGCTCTTTCTGCCTCCCCGTCAGCTTGGCCGGCACCTCGACCATGATCCTGCAGACCTGGTCACCCGTTCCCGAGCCGCGGAGGTGCGGGACGCCCTTGCCTTTTAGCCGGAATACGTGCCCCGGCTGCGTGCCCGCCGGTATCTTCAGCTTCATGGGACCCGTGAGCGTGGGCACTTCGATCTCGGCGCCGAGCGCCGCCTGCACGAACGTAATCGGGACCGGACAGATGATGTCCAATCCCTCCCGCTGGAACAGGGCGTGCTCCCCGACGGCAAGGTACACATAGAGATCGCCGGGAGGCCCTCCGTAGGCGCCCAGTTCCCCCTCCCCGCTCAAGCGGATCGTGGTCCCCGTTTCAACGCCTGCAGGAACCTTGATGGAAAGCGTCCGCTCGCGCTCCACCCGTCTCCGGCCCTTGCATGTCTTGCAGGGTTCGGTGATGATCTTTCCTTCACCGCCGCAACGGGGGCATGAACGGCTGATGCTGAAGAAACCCTGCTGCGTCCGGACCTGGCCGGACCCGTGGCAGTAGGAACACGTGATGATCTTATCCTTCGAGGCGGCGCCCAATCCGTCGCACTCGGGGCAGCGCTCCCAGCGGGGCACGCGGATCTTGGTCGCGGTCCCGAAGGCGGCGTCCTCGAAGCTGATCTTCAGGTTGTAGCGGAGGTCGTCTCCAGCGACCGCCCGGGCGCCGCCCCGGCCGGTGCCGAAGAACTCCCCGAAGATATCGCCGAAGATATCGCCCATGCCCATGCCGGCACCAAAGCCCCCCGGTCCGGCCTGCGCACCGGGCGCCGTACCGAACTGGTCGTAATAGGTGCGTTTCTGGCCGTCCGACAGGACCTCATACGCCTCGTTGATCTCCTTGAACTTGTCCTCGGCTTCCTTGTTCCCGGGGTTCTTGTCCGGGTGGAATTCGTGGGCCAGCCGGCGGTATGCTCGCTTGAGCTCCGCGTCCGTGGCATTGCGATGGACCCCCAGCAGTTCGTAATAATCCTTGGCCATAAATCCCTTCACCGGCTACCCGCGGCGCTCATGATGCGGCTTTCCCGCGCGGAGACAGACATGCTTCAGAAAAAGAGGATAGCGCCGCCGGCTTTTCCCGGCAACCGCTATCCTCGGTGCGTAACGGCGTTACTTCTTGTCCTTGTCCACTTCCTCGAACTCGGCGTCGACGACCTTTTCCTCGGGCTTCGCGCCTCCATCCCCGGCCGGACCCGACGCACCCGCACCCGGTGACTGCTCCTTGTTCATCTTGGCGTAGACTTCCTCGGCAAGCTTGTGCGACGACTTCGACAGGTCGGCGACCGCCTTCTTGATGGCGTCGGCATCCTGCCCGTCCTTTACCGCCTTCGCCGCCTCGAGGGCCTTCTGGATGTCGGCCCGCTCGTCCTCGGTCAGCTTGGAGCCGTAATCGGCCACCGATTTCTCGACAGAGTAGATCAGGGTGTCCGCCTCGTTCCTCGCCTCGGCGATTTCCCGCTTTTTCTTGTCCTCGGCTGCGTGCGCTTCGCTCTCTTTGAGGGCCTTGTCGATCTCATCCTTGCTCATGCCGCTGGACGCAGTGATCTTGATGGACTGCTCCCTGCCCGTTCCGAGGTCCTTTGCCATCACATGCACGATGCCGTTCGCATCGATGTCGAAGGTGACCTCGATCTGCGGGATCCCCCGCGGCGCAGGGGGAATGCCCATGAGTTCGAACCGGCCGAGGGTCTTGTTGTCCGCAGCCATCTCGCGCTCGCCTTGGACCACATGGATCGAGACCGCGGTCTGATTGTCCGATGCCGTGGAGAATACCTGGCTCTTCTTGGTCGGGATTGTGGTGTTCCGCTCGATGAGCCGGGTGGTCACGCCGCCCAGCGTCTCGATGCCGAGCGACAACGGCGTCACGTCGAGGAGTAGCACGTCCTTCACCTGGCCGGTCAGGACCGCGCCCTGGATCGCCGCGCCGATCGCCACCACCTCATCAGGGTTCACGCCCCGGTGCGGTTCCTTCTTGAAGAACTCCTTCACCGCGGCGATCACCTTGGGTGTGCGCGTCTGGCCGCCCACGAGGACCGCTTCATTGATCTGGTCAACCGTCTTGCCCGCGTCGCTGAGCGCCTTCCTGCAGGGATCGATGCTCTTTCTGATCAGGTCGTCCGCCAGCTGCTCGAACTTGGCGCGCGACAGCTTGTACAGCAGATGCTTGGGCCCGCTCGCGTCGGCGGTCACGAAGGGCAGATTGATCTCCGTCTCCATGACGTTCGACAGCTCGATCTTGGCCTTCTCGGCCGCTTCCTTCAGGCGCTGGAGCGCCATCTTGTCCTTGCTCAGGTCGATCCCCTGGTCCCGCTTGAACTCGTCCACGAGCCATTTGATGATCCTGTCGTCGAAATCGTCGCCGCCCAGGAAGGTGTCGCCGTTCGTCGACTTCACCTCGAACACGCCCTCGCCCAGCTCCAGGATGGAGATGTCGAACGTGCCTCCGCCCAGGTCGTAGACCGCGATGGTCTCGTCCTTTTTCTTGTCCAGCCCGTACGCCAGCGACGCAGCGGTCGGCTCATTGATGATCCTGAGCACATTGAGCCCCGCGATCTTGCCGGCGTCCTTCGTGGCCTGGCGCTGGCTGTCGTTGAAATAGGCCGGCACGGTCACGACCGCGTCGGTCACCTTCTCGCCGAGGTAGTCCTCAGCGGTCTGCTTCATCTTGGTCAAAATCATGGCCGATATCTCGGCCGGGCTGTACACCTTCCCGCGGATCATGACGTGCGCATCGCCGTTCGCCGCTTTTTCGATCTTGTACGGAAGGTGCTTCATCGCCTCCTGTACCTCGGCCGAGTCGAATTTGCGTCCGATCAGCCGTTTGATCGAGAAAATGGTATTGTCCGGGTTCGTGATCGCCTGACGTTTGGCGATCTGGCCCACGAGCCGCTCGCCGCCCTCGGTGATCGCGACCACCGACGGCGTGGTCCGGCTTCCCTCCGAATTCGGGATAACGACCGGCTCGCCGCCTTCCATGATCGCTACGCAGGAGTTGGTCGTCCCCAGGTCAATTCCTATCACTTTTGCCATATAAGCCTCCTTGGATATTCACGATGATTGCATCTCACTCTTTCGTCCATGCTGCCCGTTCTGTTTTATGGTTCTGAAGCTGCGACCGCCTCCGACTGCGGCTTCTTCGACACGCTGACCTTCGCGTGGCGGAGCACTTTATCGTGGTATACGTAGCCGTCCTGGAATACCTGCACCACGGAGTTTTCCGGCACCTCGTCAGTAACGACCTGCATCATCGCATCGTGCTTGGCCGGGTCGAACGGCTCGCCCTTGGCTGAAAACCGTTTTACACCGAACTTCTCGAGCAGATCCCGAAGCTGTTTATAGACCAGCTCCACACCCTGCTGCAGTCCTTCTCCCGCCCCGCCCGCTTCCGCAGCGTGCTTCAGGGCGAGACACATGGAATCCACCACCGTCAGCAACTCAAGCACGAGCTGCTCATTTGCGTACTTCTTGTACTCCGCCATGTCACGCTGCATCCGTTTGCGGTAATTATCGAATTCCGCGTAGACCCGGAGATACTTGTCGTTTGCCTCGGCAGCCTCCTTCGCCTTCTGCTCGGCGGCCTGGATCAGCCTCTCCCGCTCGTCGGAGGCTGCCGCTTCACCCTCCTGCGGAACGGGGGGTCCTTCGTCCTCGTACTGTTCGTCCCATTCGTTCTTCATTTGTTCAGACCTCGCTGATATCGTTCGCCAAGCAGTTTCGTCAGCAGCTGCGCCGTATAGTCCACGACCTGGATCACCTGTTTGTAACGCATCCTCGTCGGCCCGATCACGCCGAGCGTGCCCACGACGTTGCCGGCGGCATGGTAGGTGCTGACCACCATGCTGCATCCCTGCATCTCAAAATAAGGGTTCTCCGACCCGATGAAAACTTTCACGCCTTCCGCCGCCGCGCTCCGGTCAAGCAGCGTTAGGAGCTTATACTTGTCCTCGAACGCTTTGAACAGGCTCCTCATCGTCTCGACGTTCGCGAATTCCGGGCTCTCGAGGACCTGCGACGCGCCGCCGATGAAAACCTTCTCCGCATCCCGTTCCTGGACCTGCTGGCTTGCCCGGTAGGTTTCTTCCATCACCCGCATGAAAACCTGCTTGTCCTCCCTCAGCTTTTCCACGAGCCGCTGACGGATCTCGGCAAGCGTCCGCTGTTCCAGTTCCTCGTCCAGGTAGGCGCTGAAGTAGTTCAGGTCATGCTGCGTCACGGCCGCATCGAGCTCGATCAGCTTGTTCTGGACCATACCGGTATTCGTCACGAAGATCAGCAGCACCTGTCTGCCGCGCAGCCGCACGAACTCGATATGCTTGAACGTTCCTTCCGGCTCCGAAGGCGCAACCACCACGCCTGCGCACTTGGAGAGAGTTGCCAGGAACCGGCTGGCATCCTCCATGAGGCCGTGAAGGTCCCTCTCCTGCAGGAGGGGAATCTCCGGCACCTGTCGTAGCTGGACCTCTATGTCTTCGCTGTCCCTCCGGATGTTGATGATACTGTCAATATAGTAGCGGTAGCCGCGGTCTGTGGGTACCCTCCCGGCCGACGTATGAGGATGCGTAAGATACCCCCGCTCCTCCAGATCGGCCATGATATTCCTGAGTGTCGCTGAACTCAGTCCGAAGTCGTAGCGTTTGACCAGAATGGCCGACCCCACAGGAGCACCATTGGCGATGTAACTGTCTATTACAGCCTGTAAAACCCTTTTATTTCTTTCATCTAACTCCATAAAGCATTCACCAGGATGCTCAGGGAAAAAAGTTAGCACTCACGCTGCGAGAGTGCCAACAATTTAGCATACGTGACTTCCCGTGTCAAGCGTTCATTCACCCTCATGTACCCGGAAATCCTTTGAAATAAGGCCTTAAAAAACATCCCGCATCCGTCCATAAGATGCGGGATGTCACCATCGAAACCGAATTTCCCGACATTTAGGCGGCCTTCTTTACGTCCGCCTTTTCCCCTTCAATCATCTTCGGTGTTTCAATCTCTATCTTTTTGGCCTTCGGAGCGATCTTTGGAACGGGTAAGCTCACTTCGAGAATGCCGTTCGCGAATTTCGCCTTTACCTGGTCGGCCTTCACGCCCTCGGGAAGCGTGAATCGTCTCTCGAAGCTGCCGTACGACATCTCTCTGTGGATGTAATCTTCCTCCTTGGTGTCCTTTTCCGTTTTGCGCTCACCTTTGATGATCAGCTGCCGGGCATTCTCATCGAGCGTTATCTCGACGGCTTTGGGATCGATTCCCGGAAGTTCGCACTTGACGATCAGGTCACTGCCCTTCATGTAGCTCTCCACCGAGGGAACCCAGGCATTGAACGTTTCTGCAGCTGTAACATCCCGTCCCATGCCAAGCCGGTCAAAAAGCCTGTCCATCTCATGCTGCATGCCACGGAGTTCATCCAACGGATCCCATCTCTGAAGAGTCCCAAAGGGGTTCCAGCGTACGAGACTTTTCATAGTAATCCCTCCTTCCGAACTCACCATGCTATTTTCTATATATCACAATATTAGCACTCTGTCAAGTAGAGTGCTAACTACCAATATAATATACTGATATTATTATATATTTTATTAAATAAACAGGAAAATGGATTCGCTATGACGTGTGTCGGGAAGTGAACCCGCCCGGTATCACGAAACGGTCGGTTATGATCTTGCGGAACCTAGGGGTGTAAATCAGCTCATAAACGGATTCTTTGTCAGGGAACAAGAGCAGAGCTGCCCGCTTCGTATCCTGCATGATAGTGAACGCCTCCTTCAGCGTCAGGTCTTTCTGCTGCAGAAGAAGAGCCTGCGCGAGGTCCACGATGAACCTGAGGCGTCTCATTTTCCTTTCTTCTTCCAGGAGTTTTTTCTTCATATCGACATCTCCGCCCCGGCGCTGCGGACGGAACCAAATGACGGATGCTGGTATAAAATACCATGTTCAGGCGGCAATTTCAGTAATAAAAAAAGCGGGGCCTCTTTCCCCGCTTCTTGTCCCGGATTGTAAGTTCAGGCACCGCGTCAGGACCGCTTGAAGGTCCCGCTCTTACCGCCCGTTTTTTTCATCAGCTGCACGCCGGTGATCGTCATCGCCCGGTCCACGGCCTTGCACATGTCATAGATGGTGAGACCGGCGACAGCTGCGGCCGTCAGGGCCTCCATTTCCACGCCCGTTTTCCCCGTCGTCCGGGCCGTCGCGCGGACAAGGACACTCGATGAGGGGGCGTCCGGCTCAAATGCGACCTCGACGGACGTGAGAATCACCGGATGGCACAGGGGGACCAGTTCAGGCGTTTTCTTCGCTGCCATGATGCCGGCCACGCGGGCAACGCCGAACACGTCTCCTTTCGAAATGTTCCTGTCAAGAATGAGGCCGAGCGTTTCCGGCTGCATATTCACCCGGGCTTCGGCTTCCGCCTCGCGGACCGTTTCCGCCTTGCCGGAAACATCGACCATGCGCGCCCTGCCTTCTTCGTCGAAGTGGTTCAGTTTCGGGCCGGCTTCCTGTCCTTTGTCACTCGTCACCCCGCGCTCATCCCCCTATCCCCGACATGGTCCGTTCGAAACAGTACGGCAGTCCCCGGTCCCGGTCGATATAGTGGTGCTCCGGCTTGATCTCCAGGGCCAGCCTCAGCAGCCGCTCCAGTTCCCGCTCATCGCAGCCTCCGCGCAAAGGCGACTTCACATCGATCTCGGTATCCGACAGGAGACAGGGCCTGATCTTCCCGTCGGCCGTGAGCCGCAGCCGACGGCAGGCTGCGCAAAAGTGCTTGCTGATAGGGCTGATGAACCCGATCACGCCCGCAGCTCCTGAGATCCGGAAATTCGAGGCGGGGCCTGCTGACTCATTGCCGCGTGCAGGGGCGAGCGTACCGAACTCGCGTTCGATGACCTCCCGGATCTGCGCCCCGCTGACACAGGCTTCGCTCCGCCACCGGTCGTTCGCGCCGATGGGCATGAACTCGATGAACCTGACGTGCAGGGGGCGGTCGATCGTGAGCCGCGCGAAGTCCAGGATTTCATCATCATTGACGCCTCTGACCGGGACCATGTTGATCTTGACCGGGGAAAATCCCGCCTCCTCCGCCCGCCGGATACCTTCCCAGACGTCGGACCAGTGGTCGCTTCCCGTCATGGTGCGGAACTTTTCCGGAAGGAGGGAGTCGAGGCTGATGTTGAGACGCCCGATCCCTGCATCACGAAGTTCGCCGACCATGCCGGCGAGCAGCACACCGTTCGTGGTCAGGCTCATGTCCCTGATCCCGTCGACGGACCGGAGCGACCGGATGAAGTCAACGATGCCGCGCCGCACGAGCGGTTCACCGCCGGTGATGCGGACGTGCGTGATGCCGAGCGGCACGGCCACGGAGACGATCCTGAGCATTTCCTCATACCGGAGAATGTCTCGGTGCTGGAGGCTCCCGATGCGGGCTTTCGGCTTGCAGTACAGGCAGGAGAGATTGCATCTGTCGGTGACGGAGATGCGCAGGTAGTCGATGCACCGGTTATTGCGGTCAACGAGGGCCATGAAAAAATGTACCACAGGCGCGGAGCCGCTGCAAGGCAAATTATGACCTTGACCTGCCCCTTTTTTATCAGTATAATTTTGACACTGTCCTGGACCTGATCGGACAGCGTGACAGAAGCGGTTGATTTTCCCTGCGCGATGAGGTGAGCCGGCAGCAATGTCAACAAGTCTGAAGCGAAGTATTCTCGGCCGCGGGAAGGGTTACCTGAACTTCGCGGGGCCGCAGTCCCGGTTCATCATCTTCCTGATATTCGTGTTGATGGCATACACGCTGCTTCTGCGGGTGTTCCAGAAACTCGCGGAGATGCTCCAGCTCCCCCTGTTCTTCTCCATATCCCTCATAACGTTGCTGGTCTTCATCGGGGTGGTAGGCACGGTGTATTCCCACTCCTTCGTCGGCCCCATGCTCAGGATCCGCAGGACCATCGATCAACTGGCGCAGGGTGACACATCCGTTTGCATCAGGCTCAGGGAATCCGACGATCCCATGCTGAAGGAGCTTGTCGATTCGATCTGCCGCCTGGCGCAGCACCACCGGAACTCCCATGCCGCGATCGCTGCGTCGGCGCAGGACCTGACGGAGGCGATCGGCTCATTGCAGCATGCTGTGCAGGCCGGCGCAGACAAGGCGGAGCTGCAGAAACACCTTGACGGTGTCCGCGGGAAGCGGGACGTGCTCGAAAAGATGGTCGAATCGCTCGGCGGGTCATAGGCGTCGTCATGGCGGAAACCGGGATCAGGGGCAAGAGCATGAAAGCGGTTGCAACGGATGTGGCGGAAGGCTACGTCTCGATGAACCCGCTGTTTCTGAAGAAATTCGACAAGGACATGGTGAAGGAGCTGTTCGAGCACCTGAACAAGGCCATGACCGGCGCCAGAACCGCAAAGATCGATCTCACCGACTCCGCTTCCGTGCGCAACAGGAACATGCGGCTTCAGCGGCTGCACAATGCGATCATCATTTTGAGAAATGTGGCCCGCGAAAAACGAATCCCCATCTGAATAAAAAAGGGACGGAGATTTCAATCTCCGTCCCTTTTTTATTGTATTAAACCTTCCCTATTCGACGCAGACGCAGAACCGCTTCCTGAAATCCTCCGGCGACAGGTTCGTCGTCGCGGCCAGCTTCTTGAGCGACTCGCCTTCCAGGTCTTCCTTCTCGATCCTGATCATGTAGCGCCGCGCCATCAGGTACTCATCGGCCTTGATGTCCACGGTACGTATGCGGGTCTTGCCCGTCTTGGGATCGAGCAGGTTGGTGAATTTTATGGGCTGGCAATGGCCGTCCTTCAGCATGATCATGGCGCCCGTCCCGCCCTTGGCGAGGAACGTCACGGCGCTGTAACCCAGGTACCGCGTATATTCCCGGTCATAGGAGATCGGCGGCTGACAGCGGAGCTCGTACCCGATGTCCTTGGCAATGATCGTCATCTTGACCCCCAGGGATTCCAGGTCCGCGATCACCTTCTGCTTCAGCATGTCGCCGATCGGGATCTCGGCGAGCCGGATGTTCCCATGGTCGTCGCGGGGCACGTCTTTCAGGAAAGTGAGCTCCTCCGGGTCAAGGCGCGTGGCAACGCCCTCGGCGATCACGACGACCCCGTGGTTCCTGCCGAAAGCCAGGCGCTTGATGATGGCGCCCGAGAGCATGGACACGACCTTGTTCAGCGAGATCTTGTTCCCCAGCTCTTCCGGGATGAGCGTCAGCGTCGCGCCTGCGCCCATGCCCATGCCGAGCGCGAGATGACCGGCGGACCGCCCCATGGCGATCACGAAGTACCAGCGGCCTGCCGTGCGGGCGTCCTCCATGATGTTCTCGACCAGCTGGGTGCCGAGCATGCGCGCCGTCTCGAACCCGAAGGTCGGAACGCCGTGCGGAAGGGGAAGATCGTTGTCGATGGTCTTCGGCACGTGGCAGACCGCGATCTTGCCGCCGGCCTCCTGCTCGACCCTCGTCGAGGTGTAGGCCGTGTCGTCGCCGCCGATCGTAACGAGGTATTTGATGCCGAGGCTGGTCAGCGCTTTCACCACGTTCGCCATCTTTTCGGGGCTCTTGGTCGGATTATCGCGCGAGGTGCCGATGATCGACCCGCCCCGGAGATGGATTCGCGAGATCTCGCCGTTGTCGAGTTTGAGCGTGTGGGTCGTATCGCCTTTGGACAGCCACTTGAACCCGTCATGGATGCCGACGACCTCCATGCCCTGCTTGACGGCCTCGAACGTTACGGCGCTGATCACGCCGTTGATCCCGGGCGCCGGCCCACCACCCACGACGACTGCGAGCTTTTCCCCCATGCGATCCTCCTGGCAGTTGCGATCTTTCGAGGTTCCTCCGCACTGCGATACGCGCCAATGTAACAAAACAGGGCATAATTGTCAACCCCGAACGGGCCCTCGGGATGTGAGCGTCTCGACCATCGGCTCATTGATTCTCCCCGCGTCCGGCAAGAGCAGTTCGTGCCTCCGAAAGGAAGAATTTCCCGATGCTGCTCAGAATGTGCAGGGATCTCAAGAGCTTGCTTCGAGATCCGGTCCAAGCGCCGTTCATCCGTGGTCAAACATAATTTGCACGCTGCGGCCCGTATATAGCTCTTCCCAATCCCCGCCGGCCCGTAAAAAAATCAAGTTGACACCCTCCCGCCGAAACGCTATAGTTTCCCTGTCGCCGCACGGCACGCGAAGGCGGGATTTATTTTCACTCATAAGGGAGAAGCCATGAACAAGTATTCGATCGACGAGGTCCTCGAAATGGCGGTCCAGACGGAAAAGCTCGGGTATCAGTTCTATGTTGGCATGGCCGACAAGTTCAAGCATGATGCGGGTCTGGTCAAGCTCTTCACGACGCTGGCCTCCAAGGAAAAAGTGCACGAGAAGACCTTCAGCAACCTCAAGGACATGGTCGCGAAGAAGGGCACGGAGCCGGTCCAGTGGGAGGACGTGACCACCTACATGCGGGCCTTCGTGGAGTCGGAGTTCTTCCTCGGCAACAGCAAGTCCCTGCCTTCCATGGACCACCTGAGAACCGTGCAGGATGTCGTGAAGTTCGCCCTGGGCTTCGAGAAGGAGACGCTTCTCTATTTCTGGGAGCTCCGGTCCGTCGTGAAGGAGAAAGAGGTCGTCGACGAGGTCATCAACGAGGAAAAGAGCCACATCATGTGGCTGGACGCTTTCAAGAGAGGTTTAAACGCCTAATCGACTCCTAAGCAACCCTGATCGAAGACAAAGGGCATGCCCCAATTGGGCATGCCCTCTTTATTGTTCTGCAGGGCACGGCAAACGTCGCCCCTCCCCGGCAGAGGCCGACCGTCAGAAGTGCGAGGCCGCGCCTGGTTGAGATGCCTTGGCGGCTGCGGTTCGGTCGCCAGTTGTCGTCCGTGAAGACCGAACGATCGCTTCGCCCTTCTGATCTTCCCGCAGGAGTTCTCCCACGGTGACCAGCGTGAAGCCTCTTTTTCGCAGGCCTTCGATCACGTCAGGCAGGACCTCCGCGGTGTGCACGCCGTTCCCGTTCATGTGGAACACGATGATGCTCCCGCCCCGAGCCTCCCGCAGAACCCCGCGTATAATCGCCTTCGGTGACAGGTTCGGGTCGGGGTCGCCCGAAGCGATGTCATACTGGACCGTGACAAGCCCCTCATTCGCCGCAAGCCCCGCCACCCGTTCATCCACCTCTCCGTAGGGCGGCCGGAAATAACGCGGCGTTTTCCCGGTCACCTTCCTGATCTCCGCCTGGGTCGCCTTGAACTCCCGGATGTCCCGTTCATCATCTTTTTCCAGCATATGGGGGTGGTAAAAACTGTGGGCTGCGATCTCGAACTGAATTTGATCAGCGAGGAACTTCGCCTTGCCGGGGTTCTTCTGGACCCACCTGCCGCTCATGAAGAGCGTGGCAGGAACGTGCTCCCGCATCAGGACGTCGATCACCTTTTCATCGTACTCATCGGACCTGCCGGTCGGGCAGGCGTCAAAGGTAAGCGCAACCTTCGTGCAATTCCTCGGACCGTGTTCGATGACAGGGGTTCCGGCCGTTCCGGCAGGCGCGGCGGAACTGCAGAAGAAAACCAGGGGAAGACAGATCAGGATTTCACGGTACCAAGGCATGACCGAATTATAACATCCGTTCTTCATAAATCCAATTCTTTCTGTTGAGCATGGCCGGGGCTCAGGAGATTGCCGGTCGGTTTCAATGGCTGGTCAGAGCGGAAAATGGCATGCCACCAGATGGCCGCCAACGTCCGTCAGTTTCGGTTCCGTAGCAGGGTCGACACAGACCGCAGGCCTGCCCTTGGATTCATAGACCGGGCAGCGCGGCGCGAACCGGCAGCCCGCAACCGGACGCTCGAAGTCGAACACGCCCCATGCGCCCACGGGGACATTCGCCGAAGCATGCGACGACTCCCTGCTCTGCTTTTCGACCAGGGATGACCAGAGAATGTTCGTGTAGGGATGGCTCGCTTTGTTCGCGATCCGGCCCGACAGCCCCATCTCCACGATCTTGCCGAGATACATCACGGCGACCTTATGACTGATGAGCTCCACCACACGCAGATCGTGGGAGATGAAAAGGTAGGAAAGGCCGAGCCGCTTCTGCAGATCACGCATGAGGTTCACGACCTGCGCCTGGATGGAAACGTCGAGGGCGCTGGTAGGCTCGTCGGCAACGATGAACCGGGCGCCGACCGACAGGACGCGGGCGATGCCCACGCGCCGCTTCTCCCCCCCGGAAAGCTCGTGGGGAAAGTTGGAAAGCTTGCTCTTTTTCAGATTAACCTGCTCGAGCAGTCCGGCGATGCGCTTGCCGACCTCTGCGTCACTGACGCGGTCATGCACCGTGATCGCTTCCTGCAGGATATCGCGGATCCGCATCTGGGGATTGAGGGCGGCGTCCAGGTCCTGGAAGATCATCTGCATCTGGCCCCGGAGCTGCCGCAGTTCCTCGGGCGGCATCGCGATGATGTCCTTCCCGTCAAAGAGGACCTTGCCCGAGGTAGCCGGCGTGAGCCGCAGGATGGTCCTGCCGATGGTCGTCTTGCCGCAGCCCGACTCGCCCACGAGCCCGACGGTCTCATGCTCCTTCAGATAAAAGCTCACCCCGTCCACGGCAGGGATGGACCGCTGCTTTTCCTTGAACGCGGAAAAGAGGCTCTTCCGGTCCGTGAAGTGCTTTTTCAGGTCTATGACTTCGAGGATCGTTTTCGGCATACATGACTCTTGGAACCACAGGTTAACACAGGTGAACACCGGTAAAGAAAAAATCCTCTTTCGTACACTCCGCTTCAGATTTCATCCGTGTTCATCTGCCTGCCCCCGCGTTTTCGCAAGAGCAGGGGGCGTTCATCTGTGGTGAATAAATTCTTTTTCTTAATCAAAATACAACCAGCACCGTACTTTGTGCCCGGGCCCGACATCCCGCAAATCAGGTTCCTGCCTTTGGCACTTTTCACGGATCTTGTCCGTCGTGCGGCCGCACCGACCGTAGAACCTGCACCCCGCCGGAATATTGATCGTATCCAGCACGTCTCCCTCGATCGCCTGCAAATACGCCTTCTCTTTGATGTTCCGGTCGCTGGGAATGGATGCGAGCAGCGCGCTCGTGTAGGGATGCTTCGAGGTGAACCCTTCGGACAGGATCTCCTTTGCCGGACCGTACTCGAACACGGTGCCCCCGTACATCACCACGATGCTGTCAGACAGCCGCGAGATGATGCCGATGTCATGGCTGATGAGCATGGTCGTGATGCCCAGCTCGGACCTGAGCTCGGCAAGGAGGTCCACGATCTTCGACTGGATTGTGGCGTCCAGTCCTGTCGTGGGTTCATCAGCGATCAGGAGCGACGGCTCGCAGGCGAGCGCCATGGCGATCATGGCGCGCTGGCACATGCCGCCCGAGAGGCCGTAGGGATGGTTGTCGAACCTGAGCCGCGGAGAATCGATCTTTACCCGGTCGAGCCAGTACAACGCGCGGTCCCTGGTTTCCTTTTCGTTCTTGATGGCGGTATGGAGCCGGATCGCCTCGGTGATCTGTTTTCCCACGGGCGTGAAGGGATTGAGCGATGATTTCGGGTTCTGGAAGATCATTGCGATCTCTTTACCGCGGATATTGCTCATCACGCGCTCAGAGCTCCGGTCCCACGCCGCCACGTCCTTTCTCACGTACATGATCTTGCCGTCCTTCTTCGTGAGCGTTACGTAGTCGCTGAGGTCCTGGAGCAGGTTCTTCTGAACGCGGTCGGTCTTGAACCCGATCTTGCCGCTGATCACGCCCGGACCGCCGCTGATGAGGCCCATGACCGAAAGGGCCGTGACGCTCTTGCCGCTGCCGCTCTCGCCCACGATGCCGAGCGTCTCGCCCCTGGCGATCTCGAGGCTCACACCGTCGACGGACCGGATGAAGGCCTGCTTGCTTCGCGAGTAGAAGTAGGTCCTGAGGTCTCCTATCTGAAGGAGCGGCGCTGTCGTCACCTGCCCGGTCATTTGCCTCTCCTGCCTTCAAGGATATTGTTCAGCCCGTCGCCGAGCAAATGGAAGCCGAGAATGGTGAACAGGATGGCGAGCGAAGGCGCGGTGGAGGGCCAGAACTTGCCCTGCATGAAGTAGTTGGCCCCCGCCTGCACCATGTTGCCCCAAGACGGGGTCGGTTCCTGCACGCCGAACCCGAGATAGCTGAGACTCGTTTCCATCAGGATGGCTTCCGCCATGCCGAGCGTCGCCTGGATGATCAGGAGCGAACGGCAGTTGTGCCAGAGGATATGCTTCAAGACGATCGTTCGCGTTGGGAGGCCCAGGGCCGTATCGGCTTCGATGAAGTTCTTCTGCTTCAGGAACTGGATCTTGCCCTTGATATGCGACACGACGACCGGTACGTTCGTGAGCCCCACCACGAGCATGATGTAATAGATGTCGGGCTTGAAGGCCGCGATCACGAGCAGGATCAGCACGAGGCGCGGGAAGGAATCGACGAGGTTCGCGAAATAGGTGATGGCCGTGTCGGACCTGCCGCCCCGGTATCCGGCAAGAACACCGAGCACGGTGCCGAAGAAGAGCGCGATGAACACGGCAAGGAGTCCCGGCAGGAAGTAGGCCTGGATGCCGACGATGAGCCGTGAGAGCATGTCCCTGCCCATGAAATCCGTGCCCAGGACGTGGCCGGGAGTCCCCGGCCCTGCCATCATCAGTTCGAGGTCGATGTCATCGGGATTATGCGGCAGAAGGTGGATCGAGCCGAGGAGATAGGATAGCACGACGATCGTCACGATCAGGAGCCCGTAACCCACATAGGCAAGGTCGATGGGGTCCGCCTTCTTCCAAGACGGCAGGTCTGAGAGTTCGCTGATCTCGCCGGCTATTTGAGAATAGGATTTCATAAAGCTACTCTAACCACGGATGAACACGGTTAAAAGCAAAATGCTTTCACCGCAAAGGCGACTTCGCGGTTCCCAGTCTTGAGTTTGTTTCTTTTAACTCCGGAGTCCGATCTATTCCTTTGAGGCTCTCGGGTTCACCGCCACATACACAACGCTCTGGAACAGGCTTCCCATCCGCACGAGGACCGCAGCAAGGATCGCCACGCCCATGATCACCGGGTAGTCCCGGTCCTGGGCAGCCTGCCACGCCATCTTGCCCATGCCCGGCCAGTTGAACACCTGCTCGACGATGACGGCGCCGCCGAGGATGAAGGGGATCTTGGAGGCGATGATCTCCGTCACCGGGATGAGGAACCCTTCCTTGAAGGAGTGCTTCCAGACCGAGGCCCCCTTGGCGCGGGCCGTCCGGATATAGTCATCGGCCATGACCCTGCCCATCTCGTTCCGGAGGTAGCGGATCACCTCGCTGATCGTGCCGTTGCCGATGCCGAGCACGAAGATCGGCAGGAGCGCATAGAGCCAGCCGAACTTCTGCGCGCTCGTAGAGTACCCGAAGGCCATGGGGAAAATGCCGAGTTTGTGAGTGAAGAAATAGATGACGATATAGCCGAGCCAGAACACGGGAAGGGCCGATATGATGTAGGAGAACATGGTGAGCGGCCAGGATATCCTGTCCGTTCCGCGCACCGCCGAGTAGAGCGCGATCGGGACCGCGATCAGGAGCGTGATGAACAGCGAGCCGATCGTGAGTATGAGCGTGTTCAGCCCCATGCGCAGTACCTCTTTCAGGACCGGAAGCCCGGTCCGGATCGAGGTGCCGAAGTTCCCCTGCAGCATGCCGGTGAGCCAGGACAGATACTGCACGTACCAGGACTTGGGAACCCCGAGCGCCTCGCGCAGCCCGGCCCGCGCATCGGCCGAAGAGACCTGGCCCTCGAGCAGGACGCTGAAGGGGTCTCCCGGCGAGAGGTAGAGTATGATGAAGACCACGAAGCTCACCCCGAGCAGCAAGAGTGCCGTGATCATCAACTCCCTGGACAGCACCAGGGCTATGGGGCGGATGGCGGAAAGCTTCAAAATAATTTAATGCATTCGGCCACAGAGGTCACCGAGGACCCAGAGTAAAACCTCAATGTCATAAACTCTGTGATCTTTGTGGCAAGAGCCTTGTGCTGGTTTAGGACTTATTTTTGATCTTTTTCTTCCATGAACCACTCATCGGCATAGGAGAAGAACTTGTACGGATGGATGGCCACGCGCCGCACCTTCTTGTGATAGCCCGCGTAGTTCGTGAGCGTCCAGAGGAAGGTGTAGGGGTTCTCCTCGGCGAGGATGGCGTGGAGCTTGCGATTGATGGTCCTCCGCTTCTCGTGGTCGAGGGTCAGCTTGCTCTCGTTGATCAGGCCGTCCACTTCCGGATTGGAGTATCCGCCGAAGTTGTTCTTCCAGGCCCCGATCTCGCCGGAATGGAACAGGGAGGAGATGTCGGCCGAATCGTCGAACACCCAGGACGCGAAGATGACGTCGAAGTCATGCTCGAGGAACACGTCTTCCTTCCAGGCCTGCCATTCCTTGAATTCGACCTTGATGTCGACGCCGATGTTCTTGAGGTAGTTCTTGAACGCCAGCACCACGCGCTTCACGGCTTCGCTCTCCTTCTCGATGGGCACCTTGAGCGAAAGCTCGAGCTTCTTGCCGTCCTTCTGCATGAAGCCGTCCGACCCGCGGGCAAAGCCGGCCTCCTGCAGGAGCGCGATCGCCCTCTGCGGATCAAAGGGAATGGGCTGCACGTCCAGGTTGTAGGCCCAGCTGCCGGGCGCAAAGGGGCCTGAAATAATGGTCCCCTGGCCGTTGAAGAAGGAGTCGAGCATCTCCTGCCGGTTCACGGCATAGGTGAAGGCCTGCCTGACGCGCTTGTCGGCAAGGAGCGGATTCCGGACATTGTACCCGAAGAACGAATAGGACAGCGCGTTGTACGGCTGGAGGATGAAGCGCTTGTCGCCCTGGATCTCGGGAATGTCGCGGGGGTTCACGAGCACGATCATGTCGATGGCGTTGAACATGAGCGCCTGGGTCATGATGTTCTGGTCGGCAAAGGGCTTGGCCACGAACCTGTCGATGTGCGGCCTGCCCTTGAAATAGTTGTCGTTCGCAACAAGGACGATCTCCCGTTCGGCGGTGATGTTCTTCAGCATGTAGGGCCCGGTTCCGATGGGGTTCTGCACGAAGGCGTCGTCCCGGGTGAGATAGTTCGGGTTGCTCGGTCCGTGCTTCGGGATGATCTTGAAGCTGAACTTGGCAAGGGCGTTCAGGATGGGCCGCTTCAGGGTGAACTTGACGGTATAGTCGTCGATCTTTTCGACCGAATCGATGAACTCGTAGCGCACCTTGAGGGGGGTGATGGTCCGCGGATGCATCATGATCTTGTACGTGAAGATCACGTCGTCGGCGGTGAAAGGCTTGGGCTGTTCGCCTTCGCGGGGATGCCAGGTCACGTCCCGGCGAAGGTGGAAGGTATAGGTCCGGCCGTCGGGGGAGCGGTCCCACTTTTCGGCCAGTTCGGGCACGATCTCCTGTTTCTCGTTGATCCCCACGAGGCCGTTGAAGATGAGCTCGGTCAGCCGCAGCGAGATCATCTCGTTGCTCGTGATCGGGTCGAGCGTGGCCGGCCTCCCGTATTCACCGTAGCTGAGCGACCCGCCGTTCGGCCTGCCGTCCTTCTTGGGCTCGGCAAGCGCGGGAAACGACACTGCGCAGGCCATGAAAACCAGCGACAGCAGAACAAGTGCAAGCTTTTTCATAGGATCCTCCTCAAATGATCGCGGGTAATGTCAAACTTTGACCACAGATACCACAGAGAACAAATTGCATTAAGAGCATAAATGCGTTTTCGAGGGTTCCTCCCCCCTCGGTGACCTCTTTGTAGCCCTCTTGATTCTTCTTTCTTCCCTGTTCTTGGGCGCGAGTGCACAGAGAATCTTGACAAAAAAATCAGCTTCTCGGCGTTTAGGTTTCCCCGAGCGTTTCCTCTGCGCCCCCTGCGGTTTCGTACGTGCCTCTCCGTCTTCAGAGAACTTTTGACAATACATGATCGAGGACCGCAACGTTGGTCTTTAATTGATCTTCACGTCACCGGCGCTCTTATGCTCCGTCGCATAGATGCCCTGGAGCGCCTCCTGAACCTGGCGGACCTCGGGGAACTGCTTGCTCATCTCGAAATAGATCTCGAGGGCTTCCGCAAATTTCTTGGTCCGGTAATAGACGTCGGCAAGGGCCACGAGCATCACCGGATCGTTCGACTCGATCTTGTTCTTATTCGCCTTGTCCCTTCCCGCTTCGAGGCAGGAAAGGGCCTTGGCATAGTCCTTCTTGCCCTCGTAATACCTGCCCAGAGCGATATTGAGATTGGCGTACCGCTTCCCCTCCCCGGCATCAGCCGAGGCCGATGCCTTCTGGGCGACCCTGGGACATTCGATGCGCAGCCGGCCGCAGGAGAACAGGATCTCCGCGAGCAGATCGGGGTCCTCGGGCGTTTTTTTGGAGAGCTCGTCCCAGGTCCCGATCGCCTCGAAGTGTTTCCCTTTCTGGTACTGGTTCGCCGCCTGCCGCGCCGTGGCCTTATCGCGGTATTGCTGCGGCACGCCCGAGGAAGCGATAACGGAAGCCGTTGCCTTGATGGACTGGTCGAGGCTGCCCGCAAGAGCGTATGCCTCGCCGAGATAGAAGTTGGCCGTCTCCCGGAGCTTGACGTCCTCTGCTGCTTTTTCAAGAGCGGCGATCGCAGCCTGCGAGTAGAGCTGCGACAGGCCGCCCAGGAGCGAGACGTCGTAGAACGTGATGACCTTGGTCTGGCTCATCGACTCCCGGTGCGAGAATGTCTTGAGGTCGGCCCTGCGGGCGTTATCGAGCCCCTTTTCAATGAGGCCGGCCGACACGTACGCTGAAATGAGGTTCTTCACCTGGCGCAGGGAGGGGGCTGCTCCTGTTTTCTTCAGGTCCGCCAGGCTTTCATCGGCCAGCGCAGCAGGCTTCCTGTCCCTGAACCCTGCCTTGCTGTAGGCATTGGCCAGGGCGGCCTTGATCTCCGGATCGTTCCGGTCCAGCCCGTTCCAGACCTCATCCGCTTTCTCGATGTTCTTCTGGAGCGCGTAGCAGAGCCCGATCGCAGCCTTGGCCACGGCCCTTGAGCGGCTGTCCACGCTTTCGTCGGCAGCGAACCGCTCGAGA
Organism: Nitrospirota bacterium; assembly: GCA_035516965.1. Classification (NCBI taxonomy): domain Bacteria; kingdom Pseudomonadati; phylum Nitrospirota; species Nitrospirota bacterium. The sequence continues at coordinate 16,154 of DATIZR010000117.1, read as the reverse complement.
TGCTTCAGCGCCTGATCGGGCTTGCCCGCTTCCAGGAGCGTCTCGCCCAGGTACAGATCGACGAAGCGGCTCCGGCTCTTTCCCTGCGCCGCCGCGAGCTTCTGGAGGTAGTCCTGGTGAACGGTCAGCGATTCCTGATAGAGGGCGCGGTGCAGCTCGGCGTTCTTCAGGTATATCATGCCGAGCGTCAGGTGCGCGGCCGACTGCCTGCCTGGATCGATCGAAGGAAGGTCCGACCGGAGCAGCGTTGTCGCTTCGACGTAGTGCCGTTTTTCATAGAGCCTCATCGCCTTCGCGACGGCGTCGTCGGCCGCATGGACGGCCGGCGCGAAGACAGAGAAAAGAATGAAAAGAACAATGACAGACCTCATAGTTACTCCTGGAGAACTCACTCCCGGCAACCCGCAGCAATGCCTGCACCACGAAGGCCGCGAAGACTGCCGAGATCCCTTTGACATTGTCATACGACGTTCGCCTCGCTCCGAGCCTTCGCGCCCGACCTGTTCTTCGCGGTAGCGGCGGGTTCCGATTTTTCCCCTTACTGTTTCAGCTTCATGATATAGATCTGGTCCCACTGGTTGACCTGAGCCCGGAAGGCGATGGTGCCGTCGCTGGAGCAGGCAACATCATGGTTCATCCTGGTATCGGTCCTGATGCCGATGTTCGTCCGCTGAGCGACATCAACGATGTAGATCGGGTTGTATTCCACGCGGTCATTCTTCACGTAAACCAGCCGCGCGCTGTCCGGCATCCATGCCGGACCGGTCTCGATGTCCGGGATCACATCCGTAGCAACAACCTTGGCAGCGAGGCCGTCGCCTTCCTTGGGGTCGGACCCGTCCGCGGCGATCACGACCAGGGACCAGAGCTTCGGGTCGTTGGCCGCGTTGTAGTTGGAGTAAAAGGCGATCTTCTTCCCGTCGGGGGACCAGACCGGCCGCAGGTCGTCGGCGGGCCACGTCGTGAGCGCATTCTGCGATTGCGACGGCCGTCCGGGTTCGGCGATCACCAGGATATCGTGGTTCTCGTTGCTGCCGTGCATGACCGCGATCCTCTTTCCATCCGGCGACCACTGCGGATAGAGGTATGCCTTGCCTCCCCGGGTAACGCGCGTGAGCGACGTGGTGGACAGGTCCATGATATAGACATCGCCGTTGCCGGTGCGGCCCGACACGAACACGATCTGATCGGCCACGGGCGACCAGTGGGCCTGGCCGTCCTTCTCCTTGTGGTCCGTCAGCCGGACCGCGGTCCGGCCCAGCTCCTGGAGGTAGAGGTCATAGTTGCCCTCCCCTCCGTTGCTCATGAACACGAAGCGGTCCCTGCCGGGGGACCAGGTGATGCCGGCATTATAGCTCACGTCCTCGAACAGCCCGGGAAAGAAGAACTTGGAGTCCTTGTCCGCCGACAGCTGGAAGTACACGGTGTCCACGGGCGTCCCGTCGGCATACATGATGTTGATCTCTTTTTTCTCGCCCATGCTGCGTTCAAAGGCGATGAACGTCCCCCCGGGCGTCCATTGGGGATTCGCATCGTTCCGTCCCGGCTCGATCCTGGTGAGGGGCCGGACAAAGGCCGGTTCGATCGTCTCCGGTTTCTTCTCGGTCACCGTCGCCGTGGGGGCCGTCGACAGGTCAACAGGAGCCGTCGACGTGACGCCGGTGACGGCCTCACCGAGCGTCCTCGTTTGCGCTGCCGACCCGCTTTCGCGGGTGTTGGCCGGGGGGGAAAGGACTTCGCCGGCAAGCCCCGTCTTCGCCAGGGAAATGACGAACAACGCGGCAAACCCCAAGGAACGATGGCCGGTCCAGCACTTCACGATGGTTCTCCTCCACCCGATTGATGCGGATCGATGGGCGCCCCCTTGTTGTCCGGGTGGACGCTCATGCGATGCTGTCAATGCGACCCTCAGCGTTCTACAGGTTCCTTATCTGGTCCCAGTACTTCTGGGCGGCCGCGCGGGTCTCTTCGAAAGCACTGTTCCCCTCGAGGCTCTTCGGGAAGAAGTCGAAATACTCCCGCCACGCCACGTTCGCGTCGTTCAGGATCGTGCTCTTCTTCGTCACGAGATAGAGCTTGTGGTACGAGAGCGCCGTATAGTAATAGGTGTCGTGCACGGCTTCGTCGTAATGCAGGTTCGGGAAGAAGCGCGTGTTCTGCTTCGCCTTTTTGAGGTTCTCGATCGCCTTCGCGAAGCTCTGCGCCGCGGCGTCCCGGTCCTTCTGGACGAGCGCGTTGCCCCTCTCATAGTAGGCGTGCCCGAGGTTCGTGAATGCCACCGCGTACTGCTTGTACACGAGCTGCTGGTTCTCCGGGAGCGACAGCACGTTCTCGAACTCGCGGATGGCGGAGTCATAGTCGCCCTTGTCGTCGAGGTAGGTCTGCGCGAGGCGGTTATGCGCTTCGGAATAGTCGGGGTGCCCCTTCTCGGCGCTCTTGTATGCGCGGATGGCACCGTCGATGTCGTTCTGCTGCAGCGCCCGTTCGCCTATCTTGAGGTAGTCCTTGTACAGGATGACCTTCGCGCTTCCGGTCCGGTCCTCCGTCTTCCTGGCGAACTCCATCACCTCTTCCCAGTCGCGGTAGTCCCCGCCGACCGAGACCTTCACGGTATGGAACCCGAGGTTGACCAGCTTGCCGTCGAGGATCGGGGTCCTCCCGATCTTCTCGCCGTCCACGAATACATCGGCGGAGGAGGGCTCGGACTCGATCCTGAACACCGAGTTGTTGACGTTCAGGACGAACTCCTTCTGTTCCCTGGCCTTCTCCACCCTCACCTTGTCGCTCACCTGCTGGTAGCCGTGCTTGTACAGCACGAGGGTGAAGTTCTTGCCGATGCGCACGGGCACCTCGGCCTTGCCGTCTGCGCCTGTGCTGCCGGCCCACTCATCGTTCACGTAGATGTTCACGCCTCCGAGCGGCGCGACATCGGGCGGAACGCCGCCCTTGGCGGAAAGGACGAAATAGTTCCTGGCGGCCTCTTCCTCGCCCTCGCGGTAGATATGCCGCACCACGCGGTCTCCGACGGTGATCTTCTCGCCCTTTTTCAGGTCCTCCACCTCGGCCCAGGAGCCGTTTTCCTCCGACTTCTTGACCTTGAGCTTGCCGGTCTCGCGGTACCCGGAGACCCTGCCGGCCTCATCGAGGCGCGGGGTCATGAGCGCGAACTCCGTGCCGCGGCTGATCTTGAACGTCTTTCCGATGTTCACCCGGTACCGGTCGCCATCGCTGCCGATCACCGTGCCCTCGAAGGGGAATTTCTCGAGCACCGCCGCCGTGATCTCCTTCGCGGCGCTCTTGATGTCGCTCGCGCTCCGGGCGCGGGAGAGCTGGCTCAGGATAAGCCTGCCCCCGGAGGTATAGAACTTGGTCTCGATCAAAAGGCCCTTGTCGTCCTTCGCGACGCTGCCGAGGATGATCATGTCCACGGTCCTTCGCAGCGGCGTCTCGCGCCATCCCTTCGCGGTGATCTTTTCAATGTTGAGCTTCGCAGCCTTCATGTCCGCCTGGAGGGCCTTGGTCGGCACCTGCACGAAACAGGCATTGTTGAAGAGCTGGGCGGCCACCGCGGTTTCGGCCTGGCTCGCGACCTCTTTCATGTCCTCGTTCGGCGTATTGCCGATGAAACGGTAGATGCCGGCGCGGATCGGCTTCGGCGTAGAGGGATAGAAGTAGCGCTGGATATCGACCTCGCCCTCGAGCATGACCGAGGCCTTCCACTGCGGGGGGATGTAGCCGCTGGCTGCAAGTGTGATCTGGGCCTTTTTGCCCGGCTCGCCGTCGTAGCTGTACGTGGCCACGCCCTTGGCGTCGGTCTTGCCGATCTGCTTGTTGTTGAGGGTCATTGTCACGCCCGGGATGCCGCTCGCCTGGCCGTACTCCTCGACAAGGGCCGTCACGGTCAGCAGCACCCGCTTGGAGATCGCGGCCTCGATGCGCTGGGCCGGCTCGAGATCTCCGGTCTTTCGCCAGACGCCATAGCCGGACTTCTTAACCGCGAGGTCGGCTCCGCCCTTGGGGAGCTCCTTGTACTCGTACACGAACTCGCCCTTGGCGTCCGTCTTGCCCACTTCCTTGCCTCCGGCCAGGACCGCGGCCTCGGCCACGGGACCGCCCTTGTCCGTGACGTGGATCGTGACGTACCGCGATGCGGGAAGGACCGCGTCAAAGGAGTAGGTGTCGGGAGCGCCGGACTTGGGCAGCTTCATCAGGAAGGTCGTCTTCCAGGGCGTGATCCGGTACCCGGGAACGTCGGCGGACACCGTTACGTCCACTTCGGCTCCCGGCTTCTTTTTGATCACCTTCGAAAAATCGCCGTTGGCGTCCGTCAAGCCCTGATCCTCGTTGTCCACGACGACCTTGGCCCGGGATGCGGGCTTGTTGTCCATGGTGGCTTTTATCTTGAGCTCGAGCTTCTCCCCTGCGCATCCGAACACGAGCAGCGATGCAGACAGGATCAGAACCGTCCGTAGAATTGACTTCGTCATGGAATGCCTCCTTAAAAATGGAACTGCTGCAGCCACAGAGGTCGCCGAGGCCTTGGAGAAGATCAGCCTTCCAGTCTTCGCCCGGCCTTCTCTGCCTTCCCTGTGGTGAATCTCACGGTTACGCTGGGCCTTGGGTCGTCGAGCGTCACATCGTCGGAGGCTGGATGTTGACCTCGCCGGGGTTCACGATCTTGTCCTCGTCGGACTTCGATCCCTCGATGCTCTTGCGCTTGCCCTCGGGGATCCTCTTGAGTTTGAACTCCACCTTGTGCCCGCCGAACTTGGTCACCTCGACGGTCTGGGTGTCGGTCATATACCCGATCCTGCTCGCTTCGACCTTGTAGATACCGGGAATCAGGTAGTCCTTCAGGGACTCGAACTTGCCTTCAACGTCCACGTTCACGGCCTGGGATGCCTTCTCCAGGGTCGTCGTGGTGTTGATCATGTTCACCACCGTGCCCTGCGGGCTCTCCGTGGCAGGCGGAATCGGCTGCAGGTTCGTGTCCAGCAGATGAACCGTTCCATATATTTTCGGCGAACAGGCCCCGAGCCCGAGCGCCAAAACAGCGATCAATAGAAACTTTGCACGATCCATATCCCATCTCCTCCTGGCCTGAATTAACTTCGCGCAGCTCCGACCATACCCGATTCAAAACAAAAAAGCCGCCAAAGAATATACGTATCCTTTGGCGGCTCGACTAGCATATACGACAGCACCGTGGCGGCGTGCTGTCGTACTTAGCTTCGCGGCTCTGCGCCCCGCGGTTTCCCGCGGTTTGCTCTGAGCAAAGTCCCTGTACTGCTGTAGTACCCAGTAAGTAGCACAAACTTTAGCATTTAGAACTGACATTGTCAAGAGCCGGCAGCTGATTCGGGGAATTCCGGAATGTATTGATTTTCCAGCGCTCCGAACGCAAGACATCGAAAATTTCCTTTAAAAAACATTTGCCATATATCGGGGTCTTGTGTAATATAACGTTTTGTTTCAGTCTATATATACTACGGTTGTTGAAGGAAAAATATGCTTCAAGTCACAAATATCGAAAAATCCTACGGCAAGCAGCTCCTGTTCGACGGCGTCGGTTTCACCGTCAATTCCCGCGAAAGGGTCGGGCTCGTGGGCAGGAACGGCCATGGCAAGTCAACGCTTTTCCGCATGATCCTGGGCGAAGAGCACCAGGACGCAGGCACGATCACCATGCCCTCGGGCTATACCGTGGGCCATCTCTCCCAGCACATCCATTTCACCGAGGACACGGTGCTCGCGGAAGCCTGCCTGGCGCTCCCGGTGAACGAGGACCACATCGACGAGACGTACAAGGCCGAGGCTATCCTGCACGGCCTCGGGTTCACGAACGACGACTTCGACAGGCACCCCTCGTCGCTCTCGGGCGGGTACCAGGTGCGTCTGAACCTCGCCAAGGTGCTCGTGTCCGAGCCGAACCTCCTGCTCCTGGACGAGCCCACGAACTACCTGGACATCGTTTCGGTCCGCTGGCTCACCCAGTTCCTGCGCGCCTGGCGGAACGAGATGATCATCATCACCCACGACCGCGAGTTCATGGACAGCGTCACGACCCATACCATGATCATCCACCGCTACAAGATGCGGAAGGTGGCGGGCGGCACGCAGAAGCTCTACGACCAGATCCTGATGGAAGAGGAGATCTACGAGAAGACGCGCCAGAACGACGAGAAGAAGCGCAAGGAGGTCGAGCAGTTCATCAACCGCTTCCGCGCCCAGGCGACCAAGGCCAGCGCGGTCCAGTCGCGCATCAAGGCGCTCGCCCGGCATGAGCAGCTCGACAAGCTCGAGGAGATCAGATCGCTCGATTTCAAGTTCCGGTCCGCGCCCTTCGAGGCGAAGTGGCTCATGACCGTGGAGGACCTCTCCTTCGGGTTCTCGCCGGACGGGCCCCCGCTGATCGACGGGCTCTCGTTCGCCGTCGGGAAAAAGGACCGCATCGCCGTGATCGGAAAGAACGGCAAGGGCAAGACCACGCTCCTGAACCTCCTCGCCCGCGAGATGTCGCCCACGGGCGGCGAGGTGAAGCTCCACCCGAACACCCGGATCGCCTACTTCGGCCAGACGAACATCAACCGGCTCAGGCCGGACAAGACGGCGCTCCAGGAGATCATGGACGCACACCCCGATTACGCCCAGGGCGAGTCCCGCGCCATCTGCGGCCTCATGATGTTCGAGGGCGACAACGCGCTCAAGAAGGTGAGCGTGCTCTCGGGCGGCGAGAAGAGCCGCGTGCTCCTCGGCAAGCTGCTGGTCTCCCCGGCGAACCTGCTCATGCTCGACGAGCCCACGAACCACCTCGACATGGAGTCCATCGATTCGCTGATCGAGGCCATCGAGGCCTTCGACGGAGCGGTCATCATCGTGACCCACAGCGAACTGATCCTCGAGGCCGTGGCGACCAAGCTGATCGTCTACGACAACGACTCCGTTTCGGTATTCGAAGGGACCTACCTTGACTTCCTCGAGCGCGTGGGATGGAGCGACGAGGGCGGCGTGCGTACGAAGAAGGGAAAGAAGCAGGACGGGGACAGGAACGGCAACAGGAAGGACGCGAAGAAGCTCCGCACCGGCATCGTGTCCGACAGGTCCCGGGTCCTCGGCGCTCTCAAGAAGAAGATCGCCGACCTCGAGGAAGAGATCACGAAGCTGGAGTATGATGTCGAGCAGGACACCCAGAAGCTCCTTGAGGTGTCGATCAAGGGCAAGGCCCTGGACATCAAGCGGCTGTCGCAGGCAATCCGCGACAACAAGACAAGGATCGATGCGCGCTTTGCCGAGCTCCAGGCCGTTACGAACGAGCATGACGCGAAGGCAAAGGAGTTCGATCAGCAGCTCGCCGGGCTCGCGGAGATATCGTAAAAAGTATTCTTAAGCACAGATGAACGCTGGTGAGTACCGATCGAAGAAAATATCGTTGGATCATCTCCATAACGAGTGAACGACAGAAGTCGATTGCCGTGAACCGGCGGAAAGGACCATAGGCTAAAGACAGGATCATCCCCCAGGGAAGTTCAAGATGCTTTTCTTTATTCTGCACCCCGGTTCACAGGTCCGCGCAGGCACGCGCCTCTAGTCACCTTTCTTGCGTGCCCAAGAAAGGTGACCCCAAGAAGGGCACCCGGCGACCATTCTCGTCCGTCATGCTCGGTCGTCCTCGGTACATTTCGGAAACAGCCTGCATTCGCGTAAACACGCATAAACGCTGGCCGCTGGCTCGCCAACCTGCGGGCTCAGACAGTCCGAAATGCTTCACCCTCGGATTCGGTCGCATGCCGGGAATGGCCGCATGGGTCTCCCGCAGGTGCAGTCGTTCTGTCCTTGCCCAAACCCCGCATATCCCCGGAGCGGTCCTACACCCCGCACTGAGAAAGAGGAAAGTGCCAACCCAAACGGGAGAAGACCCCAAATCTTTTGAACACGGGAAAACACAGCTAGAAGAAGCTTCTCTTTTTGCCCGCAGTATGATACCATCAACCCGCTATCCTCTTTGAGACAGTTCAGAGAACCTATCCTAGTTCACCCTCCGTCCGCATCAGGCAGGGAGCGTTCATGACGAGCACGTCACCAGAGCCGATGCCTTCCGCATGCGATGTCGTCGTTATCGGCGCCGGCATCGCGGGCCTTACCGCCTCCGCTCTCCTGGCAAAATCCGGCCTCAAGGTGGCGCTGGTCGAGGAGCAGCCGCAGCCCGGCGGGTACCTCGTGAGCTTCCGGCGGAAGGGGTATGTCTTCGACAGCTCCATCCAGTGGCTCAACCAGTGCAATGCGCGCGGCCTGGTCAACAGGGTGTTTCGGCATATCGCGCCGGATTTCCCCGTCTGCAGGAACATGAAGCGCATCCACCGGTACAAGGGCAAATCCTTTGATTACGTCCTGACCAGCGAGCCGGAAAAACTGCGCGACCAGCTGATCAGGGACCACCCCGAAGACAGGCAGGGCATAGTCCGCTTCTTCGAGGACTGCAGGCGGATCGGCATGCACTTTGACAAGCTGAACCTGTGCATGCGGGTCATCGAGACCATGACCCTTCAGGAAAAGCTGCGGTTCGGATTAAAGATGACCCGATGGACCGCGCCGGTATGGAAGTATTTCAGGATGCCTGCGGAAGAGGGCGTGAACCTGTATTTCCGTACGGAGGGAATGAAGAAGCTGTTTTGCAGCGAAGAAAAGTTCATGAGCATGATCATGCCGGTCTGCTGGGCCTATACGGGAGACATCCAGTCGCCGCCAGACGGCGGGACGGGTGTATTTGCGGACTGGCTGTGCAGGCAGATAGAGGCAGCGTCATCCCGCGTGATCCTGAACTCGGCTGTTGAGAAGATACTCCTGGAAAACGGACGGGCTGCGGGAGTCCGTCTTTCCAACGGCCACCGGATCTCATCGCAATACGTCATCGCGACCTGCGACCTTCAGCATCTGTACGAGAACATGCTTCCCGCGGGCGTTGTGCCGGACCGGCTGATGCGTGATGTCCGGAAGGCCGACCTCTACCCCTCCGGGGTTAACATATTCCTCGGCCTGGATTGCGACATTGCCGGCCTGGGCCTCCATGAGGAACTGACCTGCATTACCGAGGAATGCGCCAACAGAACGGACCATTCGGGAAAGGACCCTCACAAGATATCTCTCATCGTGCAGGCGCCTTCCGTGCGGGACCCTTCCCTGGCGCCGCAGGGAAAATCCACGCTGACCATCCACACTGCCGCCTGGATGGACTATGAAGACAACTGGAAAACGGATGAGGGCCTGGGGCGCGGGAAAGCATACCGGGAATTCAAAGAACAGTACGCCCAGGTCCTGATCAGCCGCGTGGAAAAAGCCATGGGTGTGGACCTCCGGAAGCACATAGAGGTCATGGAAGTGGCCACCCCGGTCACCTACTGGAGATATTCAAGGAACCGCGGGGGCACCACCATGGGACAGAAGCCGACCATGAAGAACATAACCAGCAGGGTCGCCCATTACCACACCCCGGTCAAGAACCTCTTGCTGGGAGGGCACTGGGCGGAGTACGGCGGCGGCGTGCCGATCGCGGTGAAGGCGGCTGCCAATGCGAGTTTGCTGATCTTGCAGGAAATGAAGAAGAAGGAATTTCATGAACTGCGGGATGTCCTGGACGGAAAAACGATAATGACATCGGATTGACGCATCGCCATACTCCGCTTTTTCCGTCAACACAAGCACGACAGGAAGACCCGCATCATTCTGACAGCGTCTTCTCAATGCGGCGGTCGGGAATGAGCCACATCACTGCCACGAGTGTATACAACCCGATGGCGATCCATGGGCTCACAAAGGCAAGTGGGATCGCCGAGAGATAGATGAAGATCGATACCTTTTCCTTGAATTCCCTGCCAAGCGCCGTGGCAAGCACGGATTCCCTCCCGTGGAGAGAAATGAGAGCGCGGGTCAGGATGAAATAAGCGATCGCCGCGCACAGGAGCACCACGCCGTAGCACGCCACCGGCAGCGTGGCGAAATGGTTCTCGCCGACCCAGCCGGTGACAAAGGGGAACAACGACAGCCAGAACAGCAGATGCAGGTTTGCCCACAGGACGCGGCCATTCACGTGCTTGATCGCCTGGAGCAGGTGATGGTGGTTGTTCCAGTAGATCCCGAGATACACGAAGCTGAGCACATAGCTCAGGAACACCGGGGCCAGCGGGACCAGCGCAGCCAGGCCGGTTTCGCGCGGCACCCTCAATTCGAGAACCATGATCGTGATCAGGATGGCGATCACGCCATCGCTGAACGCTTCCATTCTTCCCTTGCTCATCGGCACTCCCCCTGGGTGAATGCCTTCTCAGGGCTTTTCTCCCCGACCAGCACGATAAAATCGCCTTCCGCCTGTTTCGTCACGAGCACGCCGTAATCCTTCAGACCCAAAAGCGCAGCTTTCTTCGCTGCCGCACTCCAGATGTCGCCAAACGAACTTACGCGTGCGGACCTGGAATCATCGAAGCGTCCGCGGGCATCAGGTTGCAGACGCACGATGTGCACGTGGAGCTGGTCCTGGCCGCGCGTGCTCGCCGGGTTGACCGCTAGCGCGATTTCGGCCTCATTGCTGATGCGCTTCTTTGCCGCGGCCCAGGCAAAGCTCCAGATGTTGTCAGGCCGGTTCGGGTCTTCGATGCCGATGACCCGCGTGCGCGGAATGGCAAGACCGTGCACGAATCCTGCTTCGCAGCCGCACATCTTCCTGTCCCGGATCGCGACGTAGTCAGTCGTTTCTTCCCAGACTTCCGTTGTCTCCTTGCACGCGCGCCCCTGGCCGCAGGGGCTGTCGACCCTGGGAGCAGAACAATTGTCGCAGTAATGGGGAGCGTGGAGGTCGGTGCAGGTTGATACGATGTTCCAGAGCGCATCCCGGGATTCTGCTGCTCCGGCGCTTGCCAGGACGGAGCTGATGACGAAGAGCAGGACGCACAGGAGGATCAGTCGGGCATGGCGGGAAGAAAAGACGCGCAAGATGTCTCCTAATAAGTCTGTGCTAGTTAACGATTCGGGTCACGCGCTGTTTATGATGCCTCGCCGTCGACCCGCTCGCTATTCCTTCACGATGTGCCCTGCCGGGTGACAATCATATCGAACAGCTTTTCGAAAGCGTCGAACCACTTGTCCTGCGAGATTGCGTGGATGGAGGCGCCGGTGATGAAGGTGCCCCTGTTCTCGTAGCAATATCTCACCTCGATCCCGAACGTGATCTCCCGGGGAGTGGCCGTGTTGACCCTCAGGGAGCATTCGGTGCGGTCGCACACAGTAAACTGCCGGGAGCATTCGAACAGGATGCCGTTCCGGCTGAAGTTGGCGATAACCGCTGGTACCAATTCCTGTCCCCGCGTCACCGTGAACGTGAGGTACTTCCGGCACGGATCTGGAATTGCATGCCGCTGCTCTTTCCGATTGTCGATCTTCATGAGTCCAGCCGCACCGGGGAACGCTGATGTGCCTGATGCGTCCTCTCCTCTCAATGAGCTCTTTTGTGCGAACATGGGCGTGAGAACTTTTTTGGGGACGTTGCTTGTTTCCGTGTTTATATCATCTATTATTATCAAGAAAAAGAAATAAATTAGAAACAACGGCCCCCTTGCACACTCCCCATTTTATCATCATCGAGAAAACGATGAGTTCACACGCCGCGAAGCGGTCGGCGTGGAAACGCATCGTTATCATTTGTCTTAGCATCAGCTTCTTTCACACAAACGCATAGTAGCCGTGCTATCCGGAGCGGCCTTAGGCTGGTTTTGGTTTGTCCATTTTCTTGAGATAATTTTCGGTTTTGATTTTCTGAACGATCCAGTATTTGGTCAATTCGATCAATTCTTTTAGGTCCTTCATGTCCATATCTTCCCACTTTCTGACATAATGGGTCTCGTCATTTCCGAGCCAAGTCGCTTTTTCAGCACAGGCCTTTATAGTGTCATCGGCTATATATCGTTCGATTACCGGCTTGAGCATCAATTTCTTGATTGCGTCAGCGTCGGACTCGTTCTTACTGATACAATAATCCTTGACCAGAAATTCCAAGGCTTTTCTATAGCCACAGCCGGCTACCTGCTGATATCCTCTCTTTTCAGCAAAGAATGCCTGTTCGTAGATTTCACAGAAAGTCGCGGATAGATTAAATACCTCATTTTCAAATTCAAGTTCTTCGAAATTTCGAGGCCTCAGATTGCGTAATTCGTATGTACTGCTAGAAAATCCTTTGAGATAATAGGCGATGAAATAGCTTAAGCAATCATGATTCGGGCATCCAAATATAATCTGGAAGCGATCGTACGTCTGCTTGAATGCGGTTATGTAATTAGGCGTCTGGTGCTGATTGCATATCGGGCAGAAATCCGGGTACTTGTCTATCTCTATCGATTCCCTTCTCCCATCCAATGTACCGATATCATTAATCCTTCTCGTCACAACAACACCTCCGCTGCCAATAAGATACCAGATAACCCGCGGGTGAGACGCGCGTCTTTTGCGAGTCGGACTCGACCCGGTGGTTGGATCCTTAGGGTGCATCAATTTCTTTATGCACCAAAACAGCAATGAGACGGTCGTTCTCATCAAATACCCAAGTAGCGAACACATAGGTGATCATCGGGAGACCAGGAATAGACGTCCAGTACCACCCAATTTCGATCGGACCTATCGATTTATTTCCGACTGCAACAGTATAACCCCGTGACCCACGATCATATCCAGGCCGCTGAAGCAGCATGATATTTTCTTTGCTCCATTTCGTCCGAAGGTCGTTCACCACCTGATCCGCTTTAGAACCTAATGGTGTTTTCTTGATAAGACTCTGTCGAATATCACCTTCGGTACGGACTCTCATAGACGGATTAATCCACCATCCAATGCAGACCAGGAGAATGAAGATTACCGTGTATCGCTTTACTTTCTTACGCGTTATTATAAGTTAGTCCAACGAGCGCGTGAGAGGCGCGTTTCCGCGACCCTCACGACGCGAGTTAATTTATGATTCATCAATACAGCATATCTTTATTGAGTTGGAGATGGGGCACGTTCGTCAGAATATTCTTTTACCGAAGCTGCAATAACAGCCACAACTTGGTCCTGTGTCTCAGTGTTAAGTATATACGGTGTCTTATGGGATGGATTCGATATGCCGAAGTCGACAATCACTGTTGGCATATCTGTGTTTAATAAAATGTAATCATAGAGCGGTTGTATTTTAATACAACCAACATTTTGATTGGTTTGTAATTTTGTTTCTAATTTCAATGCAAGGTTGATGCTTTCTTCTATTTTGTCATCAACCTGCATACTTTTAAGAATTTCATTGAGATCACTATTGCGTTCGTTTAACTTCTTTGTCTCAATGTTCTGAACCGGTTTTCTTTCTTTTGGCAGGGTGGTTGTAAAAAGCCGTATACAGTCTTTCTTGTGGTTGCTGATTCTTATCGCTAAATATATATCTGTCCCCTTCGCTTTGGATCGAAATGTTCTCGTTTCGAGAGGAACATGTTGATCCCCCTCACGTGAAAGATAGACAGTAAAGCCGGCTTCTGTAAGTCGGGCTTGAAGTTTTTGCGCGACAAGCAATGTTATATTCTTGCCATATGTATTCTTCGCCAATTTCGGCCCGCGTTCTTTGCCGCCATATGCTGGGTCAATGTAGATTGTCTTTATTTTGAGGCCGAGTTTACGCGATAAGCTCACCTCCGCGAAGGAATTGTCGGCACTAAAGAAAATAGCACAAGAAAGCAATAAAATGTTCGCAGCTAATTTTCGATTCATGATCATATTGTGAAGGTTAACCAGATATTATCTAAACGGACCTCATTATATACATATAGGATCATCTATCGGCATATGGATTCATCTACCGGTAGATAACACTCTTACATATACAAGTAGATCATTTCGATTTCGCGCAGGCATCTACGTTTTATCTACATATATATGGTTTTTCAGGGGCGAGCCGACGATATTGCCGCATTTCACGAACAGAGCTTCTTCTCAGGCTCCCACCGTCCGCCCGCTGCCCTGGCTTGCGACCGCAGGAATTGTTCCCCGAGACATCCGCCTGCCCGCTCCGAACATTCATACTTTCAATGCAGCATCGAGTATATAACAATCCGGGGCGCTGATAAAGGACAAAAGCGGGCTCGTGCTGCCGGATTCTACTCTTTGAACGTCCAGTAGGAATTCAGGAAATAATTGATGAGCGTTGCGGGGATGATGCCGGCGGCCTGGTGGACCTGGGGGATGCCGTTGGGATTGAGCATGCTTAAGATGAGGAAGGTCGTGTAGCTGACACCGAGAGCTACGAAGGAGATGATATTGAACTTGAGGCCCCGGATATGGATCTTGTCGTTCATGTCCCGTTCCGAGAAGGTCCAGAAGTTATTGAGCAGGAAATTGGTGATGATCGAGAACTCGATCGCGATGGGCGAGGCGATGTATTTGTTCAGCCCCGCGTTCATCAGCATGGTGAACGAGACGAGGTTCACGACCACGCCGGTCGCTCCCACAGCGGCGAATTTCAGGAAGGTCTTGCTCCGCTCGAACCGGATCCACCACGCGTTCAGCATGAACTCGACGATGTCGCTCATGCCGAGCTTCGTCTCTCCCCGCTTCCGGTCAACGAACTCGACCGGGACCTCTTTGACCTTCGCGTGGTTCAGGAGCGCTTCATGCAAAAGCGATATCTGGAACGCGTAACCCTTGACCCTGAGGGTATCGGGATCGATCTTTTCGATGGTCGAAGCGCGGATCGCCCGGAACCCCGCCGTGCAGTCCCGGACGCTGTACATCCCTGCAACGTACCGGGCGAACACGTTCCCCCATTTGGAGTTCATCCTGCGCAGAAAGCTCCAGTCGCCGGGGATCCTCCCTCCCGGAACGTACCTGCTCCCGATCACGAAGTCCGCGCCGGCATCGAGCGCTTCGATCAGGCGGGGAACATCCTCGGGCTTGTGAGAGAAGTCCGCGTCCATCTCCATCACGGCGTCGGCCTTCAGCTCGTTGACCGCGTGCTTCATGCCGCGGATATAAGCAGCGCCCAGACCCTGCTTTCTGCCGGTGATGAGGAAGATGTTCGATGCCTTCTTCGCTTCCAGCCGGACAACATCGGCGGTCCCGTCAGGAGAGTTATCATCAACGACCAGGATGCTCATGTCGTGAGGGAGCTTCCTGAACTGCTCCTGGAGCGCTCCGATCATGAGCGCGATGTTCTCTTTTTCGTTATAGGTCGGAAGAATGACGACGATCTTCATGAATCACCTGTAGGGGCAACCCTAGTAGTTGCCCTTTGATTGCCCCTTTTGCGGGCCGCCACAAGGACCGCCCCTACGAATGAACAATCTTGTTCTGAACGGTAAAGAGCTTTACGATCACATACACGGCCAGGCACACGGCCACGAGCGGCGAGAGCCAGATCAGCTCCGCATGGGGCGCGAGCAGCCGCTCGATCGGACGGCTGGCAACAAGGGCAAGCGCCATGACACCGAGCAGGATGGCTTCACCGCTCCTCCCCTCGATCTTTACAGCGCGCGCGAGGAACAGGGCAAGAACCGGACTGAGCATTGCGTAGGTGTTGTTCTCGGTGCGCGGGCTGAACAGCATCACGTACAGGGCTGCGAGGGAGAACAGGAAGATGGCCGAGGTTGCTGCATCGTGCCGCCGCCTGCTCACGAAGCAGAGCACGAGCGTACCCAGGGCCCCTGCGAGGCGCATCAGGGTCTGCAGTTTCTCCGGCACATCGATGCCCGTGACGGCCCGAAGCGCGGTGAACGGCGACGTCCAGCCGTGCGCGGCAACGCCGACGTGCGCCGAGATCGCCATGTTCTGGAGGCACGTGACGTACTGCTCAACGACATAGCCGGGACGCTGCGTCAGGAACGGAAAGAGCGCGAGCAGGACCATGCCGAGCAACGCGCGCCAGGTCATGGGGCGGTCGATCGCGGCGATCAGGAGCACCAGCACGATCGCCAGCGGTTTGATCGCTACTGCCAGGGCAAGCCAGAGCGTTGCCCTCCACCAGCGCGAACGGCTGACGTCAACCACGGCCATCAGCATCACTGCCGTCATCAGGAGCGTCGCTTGGCCGTTCCGGGCGCAGTCCCATACGATCGGGATCACGACGAGGGTCATCAAGGGAAAGAGGTTTTTCCCCG
>DATIZR010000116.1 GCA_035516965.1 Nitrospirota bacterium | reverse complement strand
CATCTTGTTCCGCTCGAACTTTCCGGAGCAGACGCGGATGAAGGCGATGCGGTCGCGGTGGCGCGGGTCGAGGTTCGCGTGGATCTTGAACACGAAGCCGGTGAAGTCCTTCTCTTCGGGCCCGACCATGCGGACGTCCGTCGGGCGGCTCCCGGGCGTGGGCGCGATCTCGGTGAAGGTATCCAGTAGTTCCTTTACGCCGAAGTTGTTGATCGCGCTGCCGAAGAAGACCGGCGCAAGCTCGCCTCGCAGATACTCGCTCACATCAAAGGGGTTGTGGGTGCCCTCGATCAGCTCCACGTCCTCCCGGAGGTGCGCGGCATAGTCGCCGAGCTGCTGGTCGAGCACGGGGTCGGCGATTCCCTTGATCTCGAGCACGTCCTCGGCCACGGTCACGCCGCCGGGACGGAAAAGGTGGAGGCTGTGGTTGTAGAGGTTGTACACGCCCTTGAAGGAGGTGCCCATGCTGATCGGCCAGGAGAGCGGCTGGACCCGGATGGAGAGCTTGCTTTCGAGCTCGGCCAGGAGCTCGAAGGGGTTCTTGCCCTCGCGGTCGAGCTTGTTCACGAAGATGATGACCGGAGTGTTCCGCATGCGGCAGACCTGCATCAGCTTCTCGGTCTGCTCCTCCACGCCCTTGACGCAGTCCACCACGAGGATGACGCTATCCACGGCGGTCAGCGTCCGGTACGTGTCCTCGGCAAAGTCCTTGTGGCCCGGCGTGTCGAGCAGGTTGATCTTGAGGCCGTTGTAGTCGAAGCCCATGACCGACGTGGCCACGGAGATGCCGCGCTGCCGCTCGATGTCCATGAAGTCCGACGCGGTGCTCTTCCGGATCTTGTTCGACTTGACCGCGCCGGCAACCTGGATCGCGCCGCCGAAGAGCAGAAACTTCTCGGTCAGCGTGGTCTTGCCCGCGTCGGGGTGGCTGATGATGGCGAAGGTCCTTCGCTTCTTTATTTCGTCGGAGTAGTCCATGCAATTGCGTCCCATTAAATCGGGGCTCGGTAACATAACAATTGAGGGCGAAAATGTCAAGGAATTTGGAAAAACCTGAGGCGGGGAGTAACCACGGACGAACGGGATAAAACTTAGATTAAGAACAGTATCTAACCACGGATGAACAGGGAAAGACGATTATTCGTCATTCCTGCGTAAGCAGGAATCCAGGGTCTTGTCAAAAGTCGCTGGATTCCGTGTTCAAGACTGGAATGACGGCTAGTGAGAAAGAGGCCATCCCACCGCCGGAGCAGCTGACTGTCAAGAGACCATTCGGAGGACCCGGCCCTCCACCGTGTTCATCCGTGGTTATATATAGCTTAATCGAAATGCAGCGCGAGCCAGACCGTCCGCACTCCCTTCGCGGTCCATTCCACCCGGTGCCGCTTATGGCGGGGTATGAGCAGGTGGTCGCCGGGACGGAGCGCGACCGCGTCGCCGTTCTCAAAGCTCAGCTTCGCTTCCCCTGACAGGAGCACGACCCATTCGTCCTGTTCCTGGTCATACCACTGGCCGGGCCGGGTCGCCTGGCCAGTGGAAACGATCCGCTCGAGTTTGAAACCTTTCGCCTCAAGCACCGTCTCGAAGATCTCACGCGAGCGGTCTTCCGGTAGATCAATCAGCAGGTTTCCGATACGTGACATGAGAGATCCTATTCCTTGAAGTGCGCTTTCGCTTTTTCAAATGCCTCTTCGAAATCATCTAATGCCGCATTCAGGTCCTTTTTGAGCTTTTTCTCCTTTTCCATTCCTTCCGTCTTCAGCTCCTCGAGCTTTCGGCCTGCCGCCTTCCGTTTCTGCTCCGCTTCCTTGATATGGCGGTCCATGTCCTTCTTTGTCTTTTCCGCGAGGGACTGGCTTTTCTCCTCCAGATCGTCAAGGTCCTTGCCGATCTTGCGGAACCGCTCCTCCATGCTTTTTTGCGACTGTTCTTTCTGTTTTGTATCTGCTGATCCAGGGTTGTTCGTCCGTTCCGCGGCAACAGCCAGGAACGGCAGCGCCGAGAGGGAAAGAATGATGAAGATTGAGATCAAACTCTTTTTCATGGTATGTCCTCCTCGGATAGATATAGTATGCGGCCCTTTTCATATACACCGACCGAGCGAGTACGAAAAGGACGTTGCATGAATCCCGCGACTTGCAGTCCCCCCGGCCCTGCCGGTGGTGTCTCCACCTGTAAGGCTTATGTTGCAGAACGATCATCAGTTCCGGAATTATTGCACAGGGCATTTTTATTTTCAACGGGAAAACAGGCTTGGGGGCTGCCTTTACACCTTGAGGGGCAGGGGCTATACTTAAGATGAAAGGAGAGCGAATCGATTTCGATCAATGGAGGCGGCGATTCTATGAGCGTGCTCGCAGAGTTCAGCATCGTTCCCTTGGGAACAGGCGCAAGTGTTAGTCCTTTCGTCGCAGAGGTCATGAAGATCGTGGCTGAAAGCGGCGTAAGCTACAAGGCGAACCCCATGGGCACCGTGGTTGAAGGGGACTGGGACGCGGTGATGGGCGTGATCAGGAAATGCCATGACATGGTGATGAGAGGCTCTGAGCGCGTGCTGACCTCGATCAAGATCGACGACCGAAAAGGCAAAGAGAAGCGCATGGAAGCAAAGCTCGAGTCCGTGGAGCAAAAGCTTGGAATAAAACTGAACCGGTAACGAGAGGAGGCCCTCATGGCACGGAAAATCGAAAGCGATCTGACGGAGCGGCTGAAGATCCAGGAGACCGCCCTGCTGGAGCTCGCCGAAAGCCTGAAGCGGCACGAAGTCATGCTCGACGTGGAAATGCAGGATGTTCTCGAAGAGCTCAAAGCGATCAAGATATACCTGTCCCGTGCCATGCCCGAATTCAAGAGTCAGTTCCCGGACATTCGAAGGAAGCTGAAGGCGGCGTGAACGGCCTTATCTAAATGAAGGAATAGGCAAGGAGGCCCGTTATGAGGACAATGAGCAGACCATACCAGCTCCAGTACAAGAAGAAGATAGCCACATCGGATACGTACCTGCCGCGGGGCGCGAGCCAGAGCGCGTCGGTGTGCGGTACGTGCCATGCCGTCTACCAGAACAAGCGGTGGTACGCTGACGAGGCGCTGTACGAGACGACGAAGAAGAACGGTGTTGAAATCGTCTGCCCCGCCTGCCTCAAGATCCGCGATGATTTTCCGGGAGGCATCGTGACCCTGAAAGGCGAATACGTCGCCGGGCATAAGCAGGAACTGTTGAACCTCATCAGGAACGAGGAGGAGCGTGCACGGGGCTTCAACCCGCTGGAGCGCGTCATGTCCGTACGGGAGAACGGGTCGGGATCGCTGGTCATATTCACTACCAATGAAAAACTCGCTCAGCGGCTTGGCAGGGCGATCAACAAGTCCTTCCACGGAGAATTGTCCTACAACTGGTCTCATGACAACAAACTCGTGCGCGTGGGATGGGAGCGGGCGGCGTAGGGAGCAGCAGAGGGGCAGACCTCGAGAGACCTAATCATGCTCATCCGCATCAGAATGCGGCGACGATTTCAGCGATGCAAGATACTCCTCCCATTCCATGGGGAGGAGATATTTTTTTTTGCTGTTGCACTCCTTGCACGCCGGCACCACGTTCCCCTGCACTGACCTGCCCCCGCGTGCGACCGGGACCAGGTGGTCCATCGTGAGGTCCGCGGGCTTGAACACGCGGCCGCAGTAGTAGCAGACCCCGCTCGAACGCCTTCGCTTCCACCACTGCGATTGCCGGAGCCCGCGCGCTTTGGCCTTCTCCCGCCTGATGTGCTCATCGTCCGCGGCTATGAAATAGTCCGTTGTCATTCAGAAGTCAGAAAAAAGATCAGGCATACAGAAGATAGTGAGCATACAAGAGGGAACAGACGAACGCTGCTGGCGCTGTGTTTTCTGCGGCGTCATCCGGTATCTCGTGCCTGGGTACTTAATAATACTGATTTCATGCGCTTCTGTCATTATAAAACCCCGACTTCTTCTCCGGACTACCCCACTGCCTAAGAGCTGAAAATATTAATAATTTTCTTGACATTGAAAAGCCCAGATTATATACTTTGGCCATTAAGTGGTATAAAGTGGGAAACAGTGGTATTACTTGGGGAGAATCATGTTCAGGGGCAGCTTCGAACATTCTGTCGATTCCAAGGGCCGGGTGAGCGTTCCGTCGAAATTCCGCGATATCATTGCGGACCGCTACGAGGGCAAGCTCGTGCTGGCCATGGACTTTGACAAGTGCCTCACGGTCTATCCGCTCGAGGAATGGGAGAAGCTGGAAGAAAAGATCAAGACCCTGCCGATGATGAAGCAGGAGGTGAAGGACTTCATGCGGTTCTTCTTCTCCACGGCGACCGAGTGCGAGCTCGACAAGCAGGGCCGGATTCTCATCCCGCCGTCGCACCGCGACCAGGCGGGGATCAGCAAGAACGTGCTGCTTGTCGGGATCATGAACAAGATCGAGATCTGGGACGCGAAGGCGTGGGAGGCGCGACATTCTCAAAACGGCGACAAGATCGGCGAGGCGCTCGCCACACTGGGCCTTTGATATGGATACGAAGCTCAAAGTATATCAGATGAACTTGGAAGGCGAGATCGACGCGGCTAAAATGGCCGAGATCGGCAGGGTCATCGGCCAGCTGATCAAGGGCGAGATGTACGGGCTGATCCTGAACTTCGAGTCAGCGGAGCATGTTCACTTCACGGTCCTACCGGCACTTGTCGAGGAGAAGAAGCGGCTCCAGTCCTTCGGCGGCGACATCCGGCTCGCGGGCATGTCCGAGTATCTCAAGAATATCTTCCGGACCACGGGCGTACTCGAAGAGTTCCAGGTCTTCGATTCTGCCCAGCAGGCGGCGAAGAGCTTCGGCGTCGCAAAACCCGCCACCAACCTGCCGCTGGGGCTGTGATGGATCAGCGAGGAGCGAGGAGCGGGGTGTTCGGAGTGAGGAATGAGCAGTGAAGCAGCAGAAGACGATGGAACGAACACGCCGAACACCGAACCTGCAGCTCTGAACGTAGAGCACATCCCCGTCCTTCTCCGCGAGGCCGTTGACCTGCTGGCGCCGCGGCGCGGCGGGGTCTACGTGGACGGGACGCTCGGCGCCGGCGGACATGCTTCGGAGATCCTGCGGCGGTCCGCGCCGGACGGGGTCCTGATAGGGCTCGACCAGGACGCGGAAGCGGTCGACCGCTGCAGAACGGCCCTCGCACCCTTCGGCAGCCGGGCGATCCTCAGGCAGGCCAATTACCGGGACCTGCCGGCCGTGCTTTCCGAGCTGGGGCGCGTGTCCGTGGACGGCATCCTGCTCGACCTCGGGGTCTCCTGGTTCCATCTCCGGTCGCCCGGCCGGGGCTTCAGTTTCATGATCGACGGGCCGCTGGACATGCGCATGGACCTGAGCAGGCCGCAGACAGCGGCCGATCTGGTGAACACACTTTCCCGTACCGGGCTTGCGAAGATCCTCCGCGAGTACGGAGAAGAGAGCAGGGCAGGCGCCATAGCAAGCGCCATTGACCGGGCGAGGGTCCGGGAGCCGGTCGCCACCACGGGGCAGCTCGCGCGGATCGTTTCGAGCGTGTTCCCCCCCTACCCTCCCCGCAGGATCCATCCTGCCACGCTCACCTTCCAGGCGCTGCGGATCGCAGTGAACGATGAAACGGGTGCCCTCCAGGAAGGGCTTGACGGGATGATCCCGCTCCTGGCGCCGGGCGGCAGGATCGCGGTCATCTCCTTCCACTCACTGGAGGACCGGATCGTGAAGCAGACCTTTGCCGCGGCGGCAAAGGGGTGCATTTGTCCGCCGAAGATGCCGGTTTGCAGCTGCGGGAAACAGCCGACCCTCCGGGTGCTTACGAAACGCCCCCTCACGGCGGGTCCGGATGAAGTGGCAAAAAACCCCGCGTCGCGCAGCGCGAAGCTCCGGGCAGCGGAGAAGCTGTGACGACCGGCGCATGGGTGAGGGGCGGGGGCTCCTATTGGGGAAAACATCATGACTTCACGGGCCGGTGACATTGGGTCCTTCATGTTCGCACGAAGCAGGCAGGGCAGCCTGAGGAGGGTCCTGGTCGTCCTGCTGATCATTGCTTCGCTGATCCTGTACGTTGCCGGCAAGGTGAGCATCGTCCGGCTGGGGTACCGGATCGAAGCGCTGGAGCACGAAAAAAAAGAGCTGGAACGCGCGAACCGGTCGCTCCGGATCGAGGCGTCGAGTCTGTCGTCGCCGGCGCGCATCGAGGAGATCGCGACCAGGCACATGGGCATGGTCAGGCCGCCCAAGGAAAATGTGGTCATGGTGAGGAGAAAGGCGGCGCCCGGAGAATAGGGCGGGGTTGACATGGATCGACGGGGGAGAATACTCGCAGTACTGCTGGTGATGGCCCTGGGCTATTCTCTCGTGGCCATGCGGCTCGTGTATCTCCAGGTCTTTGAGCGGGCCGCACTGTCGACGCGGGCGGAGCGGCAGCAGGAGCGCCTCGTCAAGCTCGAGCCGAAGCGGGGGACCATCTATGACCGCATGGGCCGGGAACTTGCGGTGAGCCTGGACGTGGATTCCGTCTACGGCGTACCGTCGATGATCGGGAACCCGCGGGAGGTCGCGCGGCGGCTCTCCCTCATCCTGCAGGAGAACCCCCGCGTGCTGGAGCGCAAGTTGGAGGGGGACCGGCACTTCGTCTGGCTCAGCCGGAAGGTGGAGCCGGACCGCGCCCGCAGGGTGAAAGAGCTCGACTCGAAGCAGATCGGCCTGCAGGCCGAGCCCCGCCGGTTCTATCCCAAGAAAACGCTCGCCGGGCCCGTGCTCGGCTTCACCGGGGTGGACAACGAAGGGCTCGAGGGGATCGAGCGGGCCTATGACAAGTATCTGCACGGCGCGTACGGATGGGTGCTCGCAGAAAAGGACGCCGTGGGCAGGACGGTCTTTCCCGGCGGCCCGGGCCTGGGGTACCAGCTGCCCAAGGCCGGCCATGATATCATCCTGACCATCGACGAGGTGATCCAGCATATTGCCGAGAAGGAGCTGGACGGCATGCTGGGCAGTGCCCGTGCAAGGGGCGGCTTCTGCATCGTGATGGACCCGAAGACCGGTGAAGTGCTTGCGCTCGCCGTGCGCACCTCCGGGCCGAGCCGGCCGCCGTTCAATCCCAACGAGCCTCAGCATTACCGCCCGGAGGAATGGCGGAACCGCTGCGTGACCGACGTCTTCGAGCCCGGGTCCATTTTCAAGCCCTTCCTGGCCGCCGCGGCGCTCGAAGAAAAAGTGGCCCATCCGCTCGAGCGGTTCGACTGCAGCGCCGGCAGCATCCAGGTCGCGGACCGCGTGATCAAGGACGCCCATGAGAACGGCGTGCTCACCTTCACCGACGTGATCGCCCATTCGAGCAATGTGGGCACCATCAAGATCGCCCAGCGCGTGGGCAAGGAGCGGTTTTCGCGGTACATTGCCGCCTTCGGGTTCGGACGAAAGACGGGCGTCGACATTCCGGGCGAGATCCCGGGCCTCGTCAGGGACCCGCGGCTGTGGTCCGGCGTGTCTCTCGCGGAGATCGCGATCGGGCAGGGGATCGGCGTGACGCCGATCCAGGTCGCCGCCGCGTACTGCGCCCTCGCCAACGGCGGGACCCTCATGAAGCCCTATGTCGTTTCCGAGATCGTCGACGGTGAAGGGCACGAGGGCAGGAAGTTCGGGCCCCAGGTTGTGGGACGGGCCATCAGCCCGGAGACTTGCGCGAAGGTCGCCATGATGCTGCAGCGGGTCGTGGAATCTGGCACCGGCGACAAGGCAAAGCCGGCGGGCTACACGGCTGCGGGAAAGACCGGCACGGCGCAGAAGATCGACCAGAGGACCCATGCATATTCGAAGAAGAACTATGTCAGCTCCTTCGTGGGGTTCGTCCCGGCGGTCTCGCCGCGGCTGGTGATCCTCGTGATGGTCGACAGCCCCGAGGGTGTCATCTACGGGGGCAGTGTTGCGGCCCCGGTGTTCAAAGCCGTTGCGGAGCAGAGCCTCGCCTATCTGCAGGCGGCGCCCGATGATGTGGGAGGGAGGATGCTCCTGGTTACCCGATGAAGCTCGGTGCATTGTTCAGCAGCCTCAAGAGCCAGTCGACCCTGTCTCCGGAACAGCGGGACAGGGAGGTGTCAGACATTGTCTATGACTCCCGGAAGGTAAGGCCGGGTTCCCTGTTCGTGGCCGTGCGAGGATATCACTCGGACGGCCACCGGTTTATTCCCCCGGCTCTCGCGCAGGGTGCGGTCGCGGTCATTGCGGAGTCCCGCGACCAGGCCGCCTCAGAAGCCGGGGTCCCGCAGATCATCGTGGAAGACTCCCGCGCGGCGCTCGCGCTCGTTGCCGATGCCTTTTACAAACATCCGTCGGGCCGGCTCGCGCTGGTCGGCGTCACCGGCACGAACGGCAAGACGACAACGACCTATCTCGTGAAGTCGATCATCGAGGCCGCGGGCCATTCCTGCGGGCTGATCGGGACCATCGATTACCGCGTGGGAGACCGCGTGTATCCCGCGCCGAACACCACGCCGGAATCGCTCGATCTCCAGCGGCTTTTGTCCGAAATGGTTGCGCTGCACGCCACTTACTGCGTCATGGAGGTTTCGTCGCACGCGCTTGCGCTCGGCAGGACCCGGGGCTGCACGTTCAGGGCCGCGGCGTTCACGAACCTGACCCAGGACCACCTGGATTTTCATGGGTCAATGGACGCTTACTTCCAGGCGAAGCTCGGGCTCTTCACGGGCCTGTCCGCCGGCGGTCACGCCGTGGTGAACCGGGACGACCCGCGGGCCGATGAGGTCATCGGCGCGACGCGGGCACCCGTCGTGAGCACGGGCATGACCGGGAGCGCGGCGGTACATCCGGCCGGGGAGATCCGGCACGGCATTGCGGGACTGGCCTTCACGGTGTCGACGCCTGCGGGTGCCGTGGCGATCGAATCGCCGCTCGTGGGAAGGCACAATATCTACAATATCCTTACCGCGGTGGGGATCGGGACGGCGCTTGGCTTGGGCAGGGACGCGATCGCGCAGGGCATCCGGGCGATGAAGGCCGTGCCCGGCCGCATGGAGAAGGTCGACCTGGGCCAGCCCTTCGGAGTGGTCGTTGATTATGCGCATACCGAGGACGCGCTGGTGCGGCTGCTCGAGGCCGTGCGGGAAATAGCGGAAAACAGGGTGATCACGGTCTTCGGCTGCGGCGGGGACCGGGACCGGACCAAACGGCCGAAGATGGGCGCCGCGGCGCTCCGGGGCAGCGACATCGTGATCGTCACGTCGGACAACCCCCGGACCGAGGAGCCCCTCGACATCATCGCGGAGATCGAGAACGGGATGACCGACGGGTCCGGGCCGGCGACGCCGGATGCGGCCGCCGCGGCAGCGGGCGGCAAACCCTACGCTGTCGTTCCGGACCGGCATGAAGCCATAGCCGCGGCGATCCGGGCGGCGCGGCCGGGCGACGTGGTCGTGCTCGCCGGCAAGGGGCACGAGGATTATCAGGTCGTCGGCACGACGAAGCACCATTTCGACGACCGCGAGGTAGCACGGGAAGAGATACGGAAGAGGCAGAAGACAGGGGGCAGATGACAGAGCATGGACTGGTGGCGCTTGATGAACGAGTTTAGTCCGCCTTCTGTGTTTTGACCTCTCTGTTCCGTGGTTTGATATGAACGATCCTGAAAAAAAGCAGCTGGACGAACTTCTCGAGAGGATGGAGCGGATGGAGATCAAGGGCGTGTCCATAGACTCCAGGAACATCAAGGAAGGTGAACTCTTCGTAGCCCTCAAGGGAGACCGGTTCGACGGCCACGATTTTGTTCGCGATGCTATCAAGAAGGGGGCCTGGGGCGCGCTCGTGGACAGGTCCGCGCTGGAGTTGCGCTATGAAAGCCTGGGCGGCATCAAGAACATCCTCGCCGTAGAGGACACGCTGCTCTCCCTCCAGGAGATGGCTCTGACGCACCGGAAAAAATTTGCGGTCCCCTTTGCCGGCATCACGGGCAGCAACGGCAAGACCACGACCAAGGAAATGCTTGCCAGCATCCTCAGGCGCAGGGGTCCGGTTCTCAAGAACGAGGGGAATCTCAACAACCACATCGGCGTGCCGCTCACGCTGCTCACACTCGATAGCGGGCACCGGGCCGCAGTCATCGAGATGGGCATGAGCGCGCTCGGCGAGATCGATCTGCTCGGCC
Source organism: Nitrospirota bacterium (assembly GCA_035516965.1). Lineage (NCBI taxonomy): Bacteria > Pseudomonadati > Nitrospirota > Nitrospirota bacterium. Next base: position 75,969 of record DATIZR010000116.1, on the reverse strand, counting down.
GGCTCGTGAATCCCGATGTAGGCGTCATCACGAACATCGGGCCGGCCCACCTGGAGTTCCTGGGCTCAACGGACACGGTTGCCGAGGCAAAGGCGGAGCTTCTCGCGAACCTGAAGCCCGGGGGGACCGCCGTGCTGAATGCCGACGACCGCTATTTCGATCTGCTCAGGAGCAGGTGGAGCGGGAAGGTCATCACCTACGGGGTCGACCGGAAGGCCGACGTCACGGCGTCCGGCATCCGTCAGGAAAAGGACTCGACCGACTTCACCCTGACCAGCGGGGGCGAGCAGGCGAAGGTCCGGCTCCGGTCGGTCGGAAGGCACAATATCTCCAACGCCCTCGCGGCCGCCGCCGCGGCAACGGCATTGGGACTGCCCCTCGAAGCCGTCCGGGACGGGCTCGAGGAGTTCGCCCCGGTCGCCATGCGGTCCGAGATCAAGGTCCTGCACGGGAGGACCGTGCTGGCCGACTGCTACAATGCCAACCCCGGGTCGGTCCGGGCGGCGCTCGAGACGCTGGTCACGCTCAGGCCCGGCGCGAGGTCCGTCGCGGTCCTGGGCGACATGCTGGAGCTGGGCGATGCCGGCCCCGGGGAACACCGCGAGGCGGGCAGGATCGCCGCGCGGCTCGGTGTGTACGCGGTCATCGCGTTCGGAACGCTCGCACGCCATATCCTCGAGGGTGCAGCCGCGGAAGGGATGCCGAAGGGCAGTCTGTTCGCTGCCGCATCGCACCGGGAGGCCGCGGAGCTGCTTCGGGCGCATTCGCGGAATGGCGACGCCGTGCTGGTCAAGGGATCGCGCGGCATGAAGATGGAAAAGATCCTGGAGGAATTCTGATGCTGTACCACCTGCTGTATCCGCTGAGTAAGCTGGTAAGCGGCTTCAACGTGTTCAAGTACATCACCTTCAGGGCCGCGGGCGCGGTGCTCACGGCCCTCCTGGTGAGCTTTCTCTTCGGCAAGCCGGTGATCGCCTGGCTCCGGAGGCTCAAGGTCGGACAGCACGTGCGCGACGACGGGCCGAAGACACACCTCTCGAAGCAGGGCACGCCGACCATGGGCGGGATCCTGATCATCATGGCGCTGGTGTCGTCAGCCCTGCTCTGGTCCGACCTGTCGAACAAGTACGTCTGGGTCGTGCTCTTTGCCACGGCAGCCTTCGGCGGGATCGGTTTCTGGGACGACTACCTCAAGGTGGTGAAGAAACGGTCCAAGGGGCTCTCGGCAACGCAGAAGTTCGGGCTGCAGATCGCGGCCTCGCTGGCCGTCGCCCTGTTCCTGTTCAAGTTTTCCGGCGACCGGAACGCGACCCTGCTGTCCGTGCCGTTCATGAAGAGCTTTCTGCTCGATCTCGGCTGGTTCTACATTCCCTTCGTCGCCATCGTCATCGTGGGCTCCTCGAACGCGGTCAACCTGACGGACGGCCTGGACGGGCTGGCCATCGGACTCGTCGGCATCGCGGCCACGGCGAATGCCGTGATCGTGTACGTCGGGGGAAACCGGATCACGGCCGAGTATCTGAGGATCCTCTACATCCCGGGCAGCGGAGAGCTCGTGATCTTCTGCGGCGCGCTGCTCGGCGCGAGCCTCGGGTTCCTCTGGTACAACGCCCACCCGGCCGAGGTCTTCATGGGAGACGTCGGATCGCTGTCGCTCGGCGGCGCCCTGGGCACCCTCGCGGTCGTTACCAAGCATGAGCTGATCCTGGTCGTTGTCGGCGGCATTTTCGTGGCCGAGACGCTGTCCGTCGCGCTCCAGGTCGCATCGTTCAAGCTCACGGGCAAGCGGGTCTTCAGGATGGCGCCGATCCACCACCACTTCGAGCAGATCGGCTGGCCCGAGTCCAAGGTGATCGCGCGGTTCTGGATCGTGGGGGTCATCCTGGCGCTGGTATCGCTGGGATCGCTGAAGCTGAGGTGAGAAAGAAGATTTTTAACCACAGAGGTCACAGAGAAAAGTGAGAAGCTAGAAAAGGGAAGATAAAAAAAATAACACAACGTTGTTTATTCCTAAATTCTTTTGAATCTCCTCTGTGATCTCTGTGGTGAAAAGATTTTGATGTGGAGGCGGGGTGAAACCGGATTTCAAGAACAAGCGGGTGACGGTCGTGGGCATGGCCAGGAGCGGCATTGCCGCGGCGCGGGCGCTCCACGCGCTGGGTGCCCGCGTCACGGTGACGGACAAAAAGCCGCTCGATCAGCTTGTCGCCCAGGTGAAAGCGCTCGGCACAAGGGCCATCTCTGTGGAAGCAGGCGGACATCCGGACCGGATCTTCCGGGAGGCCGATCTTGTCGTGCTCTCACCCGGCGTTCCCAAGATCCCTCAGGTGCTGGCGGCGCGGCGGCGCGGCGTGAAGGTGATCAGCGAACTCGAGCTTGCCTGGCTCCTGTCCGACGCGCCCTATGTAGGGATCACGGGAACGAACGGCAAGTCAACGGTCACGACGCTTACGGGCCTCATGCTCGAGCGCGCCGGGAAGAAGGTGCTCGTGGCCGGGAACATCGGCAACGCCCTGACCGGGGATCCGGCGGCGCTCAGGGGGCGGGACTGGATCGTGGCGGAGCTGTCGAGCTTCCAGCTCGAGGACATCGAGACCTTCCGGCCGAAGGTCGCCTCGGTCCTGAACGTCACCCAGGACCACCTCGACCGCTACCGCAGCATCGGGGAATATGCGGAGGCAAAGGCCCGGATCTTCCGGAACCAGCGGAAGGGGGACTTCCTCGTTCTGAACTTCGACGATGACATCGTCAAGGCCATGGCCAGGCGGAGCGCGGCCACGGTCATACCCTTCTCGCGCCGGCTCCGGTTCAACCCGGGGGCCTGCGTGCTCGACGGATGGCTGACGTTCAACGGCCGGCGAATCCTGCGGGCTGACGAGATCAGAATCAAGGGCGTGCACAACCTCGAGAACGCTCTTGCCGCGGCGGCAATGTCCCTGCTGGCGGGCGCCGACGATGCCTCCGTCGCGGCCGTTCTCCGGGAATTCCCCGGCCTCGAACATCGCCTGGAGTTCGTGCGCGAAAAGAACGGCGTCACCTACATCAACGACTCCAAAGGCACGAACGTCGGGGCGGTGGTCAAGTCCGTCGAGGGGTTCACCCGGCCCGTGATCCTTATCGCCGGGGGTCTGGACAAGGGCAGCGATTTCAGCCCGCTCCATGATCTGTTCCGGCAAAGAGTGAAGCTGCTGATCCTGATCGGCAAGGCTGCCGACGCCATGGCCAGGGCCCTCGGCACCGCGACCGAGACGGTCTTCGCGGAGACGCTCCAGGATGCGGTCGCGCTCGCCTCCTCGCGGGCGTCGCATGGCGACGTGGTGCTGCTTTCCCCGGCGTGCGCGAGCTTCGATATGTTCAAGGATTTCGAGGACCGCGGGAGGCAGTTCAAGGAGGCGGTGCACACGCTGTAGCGCGGGCGTGTTGCTCGGAGCACGAGGGGGCACTGGGACCGGCGCCGGCGCACTCCGCGTTCCGCGCGAGAGAGCATACGAAATGATGACCGCAACAAGCCATAAAGGACAGTACGACCGCACGCTGCTCCTCGCCATCCTGTCGCTCCTGATCGTGAGCGTGGTGATGGTCTACAGCTCGAGCAGCATCGTGGCGCTCACGACCTATGACGATGCCGCCTTCTTCATGAAACGCCAGCTCCTCTGGGCTATCGCCGGCCTTGCGGCCATGGCCGTGACGATGCGGCTGGACCACCGGTTGTTCGCGGACCAGCGCGTGGTGCTCGCGCTCCTCTTCGTGTCCCTGGCGCTGCTCGCGGCGACGCTCGTTCCCGGCGTCGGCAGGGAGATCAACGGATCCCGCCGCTGGTTGCGGTTCGGCATGCTGTCGTTCCAGCCGTCGGAGCTCGCCAAGTTCGCGCTGGTCGTGTACCTGAGCTACTTCATCGCGAAGAAGGGGGAGCGGATCCGCGACTTCACGAACGGGCTGGTCCCGGCCTATGTCGTGGTCGGCGCCTTCCTGCTTCTGGCGATCCGGCAGCCCGACTTCGGGGCCGCGATGACCCTCGCGGGGGTCGCCTGCATCCTGCTGTTCGCGGGCGGGGCGAACGTCCTGCACCTGGGCGGCACGGCCGCCGCGGCCCTGCCCCTTGTCTTTTTTGCCGTCGCGCACAAGGCCTACCGGCTGCGCAGGATCACGGCGTTCCTCGACCCCTGGTCCGATCCCCAGGGGTCCGGGCACCAGATCATCCAGTCCTTCCTGGCCTTCGGGAGCGGAGGCGTGTTCGGCCGGGGGCTGGGCGAGGGGAGGCAGAAGCTGCTGTTCCTTCCGGAACGGCATTCGGACTTCATCTATGCCGTGATTGGCGAAGAGCTCGGATTGATCGGCGCGCTGGTCGTTCTGGTGCTGTTCCTGGTCATCCTGTGGCGCGGGGTACGCATCGCCATCGCAGCGCGCGACGTGTTCACGAGACTGCTCGCGCTGGGGATCACGCTCCTGATCTGCCTGCAGGGCATGATCAATATGGCCGTCGTGACCGGCCTGCTCCCCACCAAGGGCATCGCTCTTCCCCTCGTGAGCTACGGGGGATCGTCGCTCGTGATCACCATGGCGGCCGTCGGCGTGCTGCTGAACGTATCGAGGGAGGCGGCATAACGAGTCGCGGGTTATACGGCGTGAGACGTGAGGCTTCAGAGTGAGGGGTCAGGAAAAGGACGCAGAGAGCCATGAAGGTAATCATCGCAGGCGGAGGCACGGGGGGGCACCTGTATCCGGGCATCGCCATTGCCCGGGAGCTCTTGAAGGTGCGGGGCAGCAATGTGCTGTTCGTGGGTACCGAACAGGGGATCGAGGCGAAGGTGCTGCCCCGGGAGGGGCTACCAATACGATTCATCAGCGTGGGCAAGCTCAAGGGCATGAAGTTTCTCGCAATCCTGAAGACGATCGTGACGCTGCCCCGGAGCCTGGTCCAGTGCGCGCGTCTGATCCATGAGGTGAGGCCCGACATCGTCATCGGCGTGGGCGGGTATTCCTCCGGGCCCATGGCGCTCGCGGCCTGGGCGACGGGCATCACGGTGCTCGTGGTCGAGCCGAATTCGTACGCCGGCATGGCGAACAGGATGATCGGCAGGATTGCCGACAAGGTGATCCTTTGCTTTCCGGGAGCGGACGCACAGCGCTTCTTCGCGAAGCGGAAGACCTATGAGACCGGTCCGCTCGTCCGAAAGGGGATCGAGCGGGGAAACCACGAGTCGGCGCTCAGGCACTTCGGGCTCGACCAGGACCGCTTCACGCTCTTCGTCATGGGCGGGAGCGGCGGCGCGCACGCGATCAACGCGGCCATGCGGTCTGCTGCCGCGCTGCTGAAGGACGTCCCCGGCCTCCAGGTCCTGCACCAGACCGGGGAGAGGGACGCCGCAGAGGTGGGCGCAGGATACCGGACCGCGGGGGTCAGGGCCGTTGTGCTTCCCTATATCCATGACATGGCGGGGGCATACGCCGCGGCGGACCTGGTGGTGTCGCGCTCGGGAGCCACGACCGTGGCCGAACTGGCGGTCTGCGGGAAACGGGCGATCCTCGTTCCCTTTCCCTTTGCCGCGGACAACCACCAGGAGCACAACGCGAGGACGCTGGCGGCGCGCGGCTCGGCCGAGGTGATCATTCAGAAGGACCTGACGCCTGAGCTGCTGGCGGGTCTTATCGCAAAATATGCCGGGGCAAGGCCGGCGGGAGCGGCTCCCCTGGCAAATACGGCCGCAGAGGAGATCGCAGGGATCTGCAAGGACTATGTTCAAAAAGATTAAACACATTCATTTTGTCGGCATCGGCGGCATCGGCATGAGCGGCATCGCCGAGGTGCTGCTGAACCTCGGGTACCGGGTGTCGGGCTCGGACATGCGGGAGTCGGACACAACGGAGCGTCTCAGAAAGCTGGGCGGCGAGATCGCGATCGGCCACCGGGCTGAGAACGTCACGGCGCCGCACGTGGTGGTCATCTCGTCGGCCGTGAAAGACGACAACGTCGAGGTGATCGCAGCCCGGGAGCAGCAGATCCCCGTCATACCCCGGGCGGAGATGCTGGCCGAGCTCATGCGGCTGAAGTACGGCGTGGCGATCGCGGGCGCCCACGGCAAGACCACGACGACCTCGATGGTGGCGACGGTGCTCGCGGCGGGCGGCATCGACCCGACGGTCGTGATCGGCGGCAAACTGAACAGCATCGGCACGAACGCGAAGCTGGGCCAGGGCGAGTTCCTCGTGGCGGAGGCCGACGAGAGCGACGGGAGCTTCCTCAAGCTCTCGCCGACGATCGCCGTCGTGACCACGATCGACGCGGAGCACCTCGACTTTTACAAGGACATCGACGAGATCAAGGACGCCTTTCTCACCTTCATCAACAAGGTCCCGTTCTACGGCGTCTCGATCCTGTGCCTGGACCAGCCCCACATCCAGGCGCTCATCCCGCATGTGCAGAAGCGCTTCGAGACCTACGGCATGAGCTCGCAGGCCGACTACCAGGCAAAGGAAGTGTCCCTCAAGCCCCTCGGGGCCCGCTTCAAGGTCGTGCATCGCGACCAGGACCTGGGCTGGTTCGAGCTCTCCGTGCCCGGCCTCCACAACATCAGCAACAGCCTCGCTGCAGTCGCGGTCGGCCGGCAGCTGGAAATCGACATCGAGGTCATCCGGAAGGCGCTCAGGGAGTTCAGCGGTGTGCAGCGCCGTTTCACCGTCAAGGGCGAGGTGAACGGCGTCATCGTCGTGGACGACTACGGCCATCACCCGACAGAGGTGAAGGCGACGCTGGCGGCCGCCGCCGCGGGCCTCGAGAGGCGCGTCGTGGTCGTGTTCCAGCCGCACCGGTACAGCCGGACGCAGCACCTGATGGAGGATTTCTTCACCGCCTTCAACCAGGCTGACACGCTGATCGTCATGGAGATTTACGCGGCCGGAGAGAAGCCGATTCCCGGCGTCTCCGGTCACGCGCTCTACGAAGGCATCAAGCGGTATGGCCATAAGGATGTAACGTTCCTCCCCGACAGGGACACCGTTGTGAACCACCTGCTCGGCGTGCTCAGGAAGGGTGATCTCCTGATCACGCTCGGCGCAGGCGATGTCTGGAAGATCGGGGAGCAGGTCCTGGAGAAAATGAGATATGGAAACGATAGCCATTAAGGGTGAGCAGAAACGGAATGAACCACTGAGCCGGCATACGTCCTTCACCATCGGTGGTCCTGCGGACCTCCTCGCCTATCCCGCGGACGCCGAGGACCTGCGGGTCCTGCTGCGCGAGGTCAGGAAGGCGGGCCAGCCCTATTTCATCCTGGGGGGAGGCACCAACCTCCTCGTGCGCGACGGCGGGTTCCGCGGCGTGGTGATCAGCCTCCAGCGCATGGACGCGATCAGGATGGAGCGGGAGTACCGGTCCGTGGGCGGGACGTTCGTGGTTGTCTCCGCCGAGGCGGGCGCCGCCCTTCCGAAGCTGCACGCCTTTGCCCTGGAACAGGGGCTCACCGGGCTCGAGTTTGCGACCGGCATTCCGGGGACGGTCGGCGGGGCGGTCTGTATGAATGCCGGCACCGCGGAGGGAGAGATCGGAGACATCATCGAGGCGGTGACGCTGATCGCGCCCACCGGCGAGCTGGTCGAGCGGGGGCGGGATGAGATGGGGTTCGGCTACCGGACCGCGAACGTTCCCGAGGGCCACGTCGTCGTCGCGGCCCGGGTGGTTCTGCGCCGGGGGGACAAGGAGAAGATCAGGGCGCACGTCAAGGAGCTGCAGGACAAGAGGAAGCAGCACCAGCCCTGGGGGGCGCCGAGCGCCGGCTCCATCTTCAAGAACCCCCAGGAGGAAGCTGCGGGCAGGCTGATCGAGTCGGCGCACCTGAAAAGTCGAAGCGTCGGCGGTGCGCAGGTCTCCGAGAAGCATGCCAACTTCATCATAAACACGGGCAAGGCGACGGCGAAGGACGTGCTCGGGCTCATGGAGATCATGAAGCAGGCCGTCCTGGACACGCACGGCGTCCGGCTCGAGCCGGAGATCAAGATCATCGGGGAAGACTGAAACAGCAGCCGCCGCGAATGAACGCGAATGAAGGTGAAGAAAAATCTGTTTCATTCGTGAAGATTCGTGACCATGCACGGCAGAGGGAATAGATTCTATGGCTCTCGTTACGAACAAAAAGATCGGCGTCCTCATGGGCGGCCTCTCATCCGAGCGCGAGGTGTCGCTCGCGAGCGGCGCCGCCATCCTGAAGGCTTTGCAGGAAAAGGGGTATGGCCCGGTCGCCATCGACGTGGGCAGGGACGTGGCCGCGTCGCTCCGCGCGAAGGGCGTCGAGGCGGCCTTCATCGCGCTCCACGGGAAGTTCGGCGAGGATGGGGCCATCCAGGGCATGCTCGAAGTGATGGGCATCCCCTACACGGGCTCGGGCATTCTCGCGAGCGCCATCGGCATGGACAAGACCGTCTCGAAGCAGGTTTTCCGGTCGCAGGGCCTGCTCGTCGGCCCCTACGAAGTGCTGAGCCGGGCCGATGCCGGAAAGGCCGGAGAGGCATTCGCGCGCATCGGTCTGCCTGCCGTGGTCAAGCCGCATGCCGAGGGATCGAGCGTGGGCGTAAGCCTTGTCTTCACGAAGGAGGAGGCCGGCAACGCGATCGAGCTCGCCTTCCGTTACGGCGGAGAGATCCTGATCGAGAAGTTCATGAAGGGCAAAGAGGTGCAGGTGGGCGTCCTCGGCGAACGGGCCCTCGGCGCCATCGAGATCGTACCGAAGAACATCTTCTATGATTACGAGGCCAAATACAAGGAAGGGATGTCGGACCACTTCTTCCCGGCTCGGCTCCCCGAGGCCGTGTATCAGCGGACGCTCCGGGCGGGCCTGGCCGCGCACCGTGCCATCGGCTGCCGCGGCTACAGCCGCGTGGACTTCATCATCGACGATGCCGGAGATCCGTACATCCTGGAAGTGAACACCCTGCCGGGCATGACCGCAACGAGCCTGCTGCCGGATATCGCGAGGGGCGTCGGGATATCCTTCCCGGACCTCGTCGAGGAGATCCTGCGGATGGCGGTGGCGGAGAAGTGATGATCGGCAAGGGCGCGAGATACTGCCGGCGGATGGATTGTGCGCGACTATAAGAACGTAAAGGTTCCCGCAAAACACCGAAGCAGAGCAGGCCGGGGGAGCGTCAAGCGCGTCGAGGCCGGCCGCGGAAGGAGGAAGGGGGGCGCCTCCCTGTCAAGGCTTCTGGGCAGCGTTCTCCCGGTCCTGGTCCTCCTTCTGGCCGCGGCGGCGGTCTGGCTTTCCTGGCAGGCCTACGGCATGATTACCCATGCCGATTGGTTCCAGATATCGGGCGTCGACGTCAGGGGGGTGCATGAGATCAAGGATGCCGAGCTCAAGAGCATCGTGGGACCCTTTACGGGCCAGAACATCTTCCGTGTCGACCTCGAGGCAGCTGCGCGGCGGGCCCGCGCCAATCCCTGGATCAGGGACGTAAGGATCCACCGGCGCCTGCCGAACAGGATTACGATGGAAGTCGTCGAGCGCGTTCCTGCAGCGGTGCTCGAGACCGATATGGGCCGCTATCTTGTCGATCACGAGGAATTCGTGATCGACCGGGCTGTGCAGGAGTCGGCAGCCGAACGGCAGCTGCCCACCGTGGTGATCAGGGACCTGAGAACGCGTCCCGGGGAGTCCGTCATGACGGACCGCCTGAGTGAGGCGCTGACACTCCTGGCCGAGATCGAATCCCGGGGAGGGTGGAAGCCCGCCGACGTCACGATCAGGGCGGCATCGCCGGAATCACTGAGCGTCGTGTACGCCGGCCATGAGTTCAAGATCGGAAGCGGCAGGTACGCAGAGAAGCTGCGCCGGCTCGCCGAGGTGATGGCGGACGTGAAACAGCGCAATCTGGACATCGCCTATGTGGACCTCCGCGCCGAGAGCCAGGCCGCAGTGATGGCGGTGAAAACGGCCCGGGGCCCGGGAGTGATGGGCGCGAAAAAAAATCCCGGCAACAAGCGGCTGCCTGCCGATCAGCGCCACTGATCAACAGCGAAGCCCGAGACGCTTTCGATCGTGACGGGACGATCGATCCCGACTGCTCATGCGGATGCCGGCAGGGGGAGCCTGTGCAAAACGGAGGACGCCGTGGTGAAAAAACTTGACAATGTGATCGTCGGCCTGGACCTGGGCACGACCAAGGTCTGCGCCATCGTGGGCGAGGTCAAGGATGGCGGCCAGGTGGACATCATCGGCATCGGCATCAGCCCGTCTCTCGGCCTGAAGAAGGGCGTGGTCGTGAACATCGACAGCACCGTCGAATCCATCAAAAAGGCGGTGCAGGAAGCGGAGCTGATGGCCGGAGTCGAGATCAATTCGGTGTACGTGGGCATCTCCGGAAGCCATATCAAGGGCATCAATTCCCGCGGGGTCGTGGCCATCAAGAACAAGGAAGTGGGGGCCACGGACATTGCGCGGGTGATCGACGCCGCCCGCGCGGTGAACATCCCCATGGACCAGCAGGTCCTCCACGTGCTCCCGCAGGAGTTCATCATCGACGACCAGGATGGCATCAAGGACCCCCTCGGCATGTTCGGCGTCCGGCTCGAGGCCAAGGTGCATATCATCACCGGGGCGCTGACCTCGATCCAGAACATCGTGAAGAGCTGCTCGCGGGCCGGGCTCCATGTGAGCGACCTGGCGCTGCAGCCGCTCGCGTCGAGCAGAGCCGTCCTGACCGAGGAAGAGCAGAACCTGGGCGTGGTCGTGGTGGACATCGGGGGCGGGACGACGGACGTGGCGCTCTTCCTTGAGGGAAGCCTCTGGCACACCGAGGTCCTGCCCATCGGCGGAAACCACCTGACGAACGACATCGCGATCGGCCTCCGGACCCCGGCGTCCGAGGCCGAGAAGATCAAGATCAAGTACGGGTGCGCGCTGTCATCGCTCGTCAAGCACGAGGAGACCCTGGACGTGCCGAGCGTGGGCGGGCGGCCCCCCCGGCTGCTGTCGCGCCAGATACTGTCGGAGATCATCGAGCCCCGCGTGGAGGAGCTCTTCGGCATGGTCCAGCAGCGGCTCAAGAAGACCGGGTTCGAGGACATGTTCGCATCGGGCATCGTGATCACCGGCGGCGTCGCACTCATGGAGGGTATGCAGGAGGCGGCGGAGCGCTTCCTCGGGCTGCCGATCCGGCGCGGCACACCGCGGGACATCGGCGGCCTCATGGATGTCGTGAACAGCCCGATCTACGCGACGGGCGTCGGGCTCGTGCTCTACGGTGCGGATAACCAGCGTGAGGCCCCGCGCAAGTTCAAGGGCGGGGGCGCGCTGAACCGGATCTGGAAGTGGCTGGGAGAGTACATTTAGCGGTTGAAGCCGCATTGAATAATGCAAAGGGCAAATTGCAAATATCAAAGGTAAGGCGTGCGTTCAAACTGAATATCGAGAATTAACAATCTTCAATTTCCAATGCTTTTATGAATCACCCGGAGGGGTCATGGACGATAAGCTCGAATTAGGTTTCCAGGACATCATGGATTTTGTCGCGGGCGAGGGCGGGGGAGAGCGGCAGGGACCTTGCCCGGACGCGCGGGAGGAGAGGAGGGCAAGCGGGATGTTCCAATTCGAGGAGGAAAGATTGCCGGCGGTGATCAAGGTCATCGGCGTCGGAGGGGGCGGGAGCAACGCCGTCAGCACCATGGTCAAATCCGACATCCTGGGTGTGCAGTTCATCGTGACGAACACGGACATGCAGGCCCTGGACCGCGTGCAGGCAACCACGAAGCTGCAGATCGGCTCGAAGATCACGAACGGACGCGGGGCGGGCGCCAATCCCGAGATCGGCCGGTCGGCCGCGCTGGAGGACGCCGAGAAGATCAAGGCGGCCCTCGCCGGCTCGGACATGGTCTTCATCACGGCGGGCATGGGCGGCGGCACGGGCACGGGCGCGGCGCCGGTGATCGCGGGGCTCGCCCGCGAGGTCGGCGCGCTCGCGGTGGCCGTCGTGACCAGGCCGTTCACCTTCGAAGGCGTGGCCCGGATGCAGAAGGCCGATGAAGGCATTGCCGAGCTCAAGAAGAACGTGGACGCGCTCATCGTGATCCCGAACGAGCGGCTGCTCAACCTGGCCGAGAAGCGGACGACGCTGCTCGAATCCTTCCGGCTGGCCGATGACGTGCTGGGCCAGGCGGTCAAGGGGATCTCCGACGTGGTCATGATCCCGGGCTACGTGAACGTCGACTTCGCCGACGTGAAGACGGTGATGGCGAACCGCGGGAGGGCGGTCATGGGGACCGGCGTCGCGCGCGGCGAGAACAGGGCGATGGAGGCGGCCCAGAAAGCGATCGCGAGCCCGCTGCTCGAGGACGGCTCCATCAAGGGCGCCCGCGCCGTGCTGCTGAACATCACCGGCGGCAACGACATGGGCATCTACGAACTGAACGAAGCCTCGGCGATCATCAAGGAAGAGGTGGACCCGGGAGCGAACATCATCTTCGGTGCGGTGATCAATCCCGTTATGAGCGAAGAGGTGATGGTGACGGTGATCGCCACCGGATTCGACGAGGAGGGCATCCGCGAGCGGGTGAAGCGGCCGGTCAACCTGAAGGAGTACATGAAGGTCGTCGAGAAGCCCAGGCGGCGGCAGCAGGAGGCCTTCGAGTTCAAGAACGAGGCTCTCGGCATCGACAGCGAGGACCTGGACAAGCCCACGTTTTTAAGAAGGCAGGCGGATTAGGGCTTAGAAAGAAAACCACAGCCCGCAGGATTCCGTCTGCTGATGCTGTGGTTCTCTGTTCCGTTCGAAAAATAACCACTGGTTCACGCAAAGCGAAAGGCCCGCCCTGCGGCCTGATCAATGACGCTTTTGCTCCTGGCCGGCGGCAGGTGCCACGGCCGACTTCGCATTCTGCTTCTCAATCACTTTGTCCATCCCCAGCCGGGTCGCCGAGAAACCATGCGGGTTCGGCTCTTCCTCCTGCTTCACCCTGTTCATGAAATCGCACCGCCAGCAGTTGTGCAGCTTTTGCGCATAGGTCCCCTGGACCTTGCCGCCGCAGAGCGACCCCGCAATGGCCCAGCACGCCCTGCCGGCATTCTTGCCGCCGTGGGCGCCGTCGAGCTCGGCATAGATCGTGACCGGACAGATGCCCAGCTCGGCCGATTTACTGCCGCCCGGCTGGCGTCCGCACTTTTTGTGTTCCCAGCAGTTCATTTTCCCGGCACTCTCAAGAACCATGTGTCCCGCTTCGTTCAGCTTGGCCATCTCTCAATACTCCCCCTGTTCGTAAGATTATGATTGCATATATCTGGCTTTGATCCTTTTCAACCTCTGCGTGGATGCTTATTTTAATAGAACTAAAGTATTTTACCGATCCGGAAAAAAGCTGTCAATCGGAGATGCTGGATGAAGATCATATGATAATCATGGCTTGAGGCTTGTCCATTTCAACCGCTTCCGTTGCTCGTACGGCCAACATTCCTGAGTATGCCGCGGAGCATGCTGACCTCCCTCGAGTCGAGACGCGTTCGTCCGAACAGCTGCCTCATCGCGAACATGATCCGGTCCGGATGCCGTCCATCGAGAAACCCGATCTCCCGGAGGGTCGCCTCCAGATGGGCATAGAACTGCTCGAGTTCGTCCTGCACCGCCACTTCGGCGCTGTCCGGGGTGACCGGACCTTGGGCCGCCACAAGAAACTCATAGGCCACCACCATGACGGCGTGGGACAGATTCAGGGAGGGAAACGCGTCCGACGACGGAATCGCGATGAATTCGTGGCAGTTCGCCAGGTCCTCACGGTCCAGTCCGTTCACTTCGTTCCCGAAGACCAGTGCAACGGTATTCGCGGAAAGCAGGGGAAGGACATCGGCGGCTGCTTCGCGGGGCGTGTGCACATTCCGGCGCAGTTTGCCCCGGTGGCGCGATACTCCGATTACCAGGTTCAGACCGGAAACTGCATCGCGCAGGCAGGAGTATTCCGCTGCCGCGTCCAGTATCTGCCCGGCTCCCGCTGCGAGCTTCCGGGCGCCGTCCCGGTCGCGGGGCGGCCTCACGAGCACCAGTCGGGAAAGGCCCATGTTCATCATGCATCGTGCAACGGAGCCGATGTTCTCCGCGGTCTTGGTATCCACCAGCACAATGCTGACATTCGTGAGGGCTGAAGGTGCCTGCATGGGTTCATTATAAACAACGGCAGGCGCGCCCTCAAGAGAAAATCATGCCGGTCCGCCCTCCCGGTGCGGATGGCGGAGACCCGGCATCTCCCCGGGTACGGGCTGCTCCTTCGGCTCCGAACCTTCCGCTCTCTGCTTCTCGAGAGACCGCACCATGCCGAGACGGGTATGGGAAAAACCGAACGGCATGTCATCCTCCTCCAGCTTCACCGCGATCATGAACTCACAGCGCCAGCAGTTCAGCAGTTTTCTCGCGTAGGTACCCTGGATTTTTCCACCGCACAGCGATCCGGCGACCACCCAGCAGGCACGTCCCGCGTTCTTTCCCCCGTGGGTGCCATCAAGCCCATGATCGATCGTGGCAGGGCAGATGCCCAGTTCGCTTGCCTTGTGACCGCCGGGCTGGCGTCCGCATTTTTTATACTCCCAGCAGTTCAGCTTGGCCTTGTTGGTAATGGATGGCACTTTCCTCTCGATCAAAACACTCATGGCTTCACCCCACCTTTCCTGCTCAATGCATGTACGATGATGAGCAAATAAAATGCCATAAAAAAATGGGTGCATTTACAGCAGATTGCAAAATACTCAGCAACTATTCTGTCCGGAATCGGACGGTGTCAAGTCAATATCGGACAATATCTATGCTGAATTTATATGATGTGATGCCCCAAATTTTATATCCCTTCAGAAAAAGAAATTCTTCTTGCAGCTCGCTGCATCATGATCCATGACCCTTGAATATTCAGCAGGCCGATCACATCCGCCGGGTCACAATTCCGCGAAAAGTTCCTAGGCAGGCATGAAACCACGGGGGTTGCAAAGGTGATAACAGAGGCTTCGAGCCCCGGATGCCATGCTGTCTGACCGATTCACCTTATCCTGGTTGACAAGAAGTCGAATCACTGTTACAGTGAAGCCGGTCATGATCGCCATTTCGCTACAGTCGGGGAGCAGCGGCAACTGCATTTATGTCGAAACGCGGGAGGCGCGCCTTCTCTTCGACGCCGGAATCAGCGGCGTGCAGGCCGCCGACCGTCTTGCCGTGCACGGACGCGACATCCGCGCCGTCGACGCGGTGATCATTTCCCATGACCACGGAGACCACATCCGCCATGCCGGCGTCTTCCACCGCAAGTTTGGCCTTCCCATTTACGTGACGCCGGCCACGCTCGCCGCGGCGTCGTCGCGGTGCACGCTCGGGAGCCTGAAGGACGTGCGGCATTTCCGTTCGAGCGACAAGATCAGGTTTGGCGACGTGCTGGTGCAGTCGGTTCCTACCCCGCACGACGGCGCTGACGGCTGCGCGTTCATCGTCGAGGCGGAGGGAAAACGGCTCGGCATCATGACCGACCTGGGACATGTGTTCAGAGACCTCATTTCCGTGGTCGCCTCTCTTGACGCCGTCTTTCTCGAGAGCAACTATGATCCCGACATGCTGGCAGCGGGGCCCTACCCCGCGTATCTGAAGCAGAGGATCAAGGGTCCCGGGGGCCATCTCTCGAACCTCGAGGCAGCGGAGCTCCTGCGCCGCGCCTCAGAAGCAAAGAGGCTGAAGTGGGCCTGCCTCTCCCATCTCTCCGAGCAGAACAACCATCCCGATGTGGCGCTCAGGACGCACCGAAGCGTGCTTTCCGGCGGCGTGACCCTCTACACGGCAGACCGGTACGAGGTTTCTGAAATATTCTCGCTTTGATATCACCCCGGAACGCTGTGACACCGCTCTTTCGTCAATCCGCGCCATCCCGGCCCTCTCCGGCAAAAAAACAGGGAAAATTATGTTGCACAGAAAATTGCTTTTTTGCTATCATTGAAGCATCGGGGTGCGAAGCACCTCTCTGATGTACGGGCACGAGGTCAACTGCTGAAATGGCAGGGATATTCCGATGAGCCATCGTCTTCACAATTCCGCACGGACCGAGTCGCCGTGCCTCGATGCGCAACAGCTGCTGAACCTTTGCATCGACCGCATGCCCTTGGGATACATACTCTGGGACGCCGAGTATCGCGTGCGCGAATGGAACAGCGCGGCCGAAAGGATCTTCGGCTGGACCTGCGGAGAAGCCCGGGGCAAGCACGCCGGGGAGCTGATGTTCAGCGCGGACCCTTCGCATATCGAGTGCCTGCGCGCGGCAGCGGGACGCGGCGGAGAATCCCTGCCCGCGGTCTGTCCCGGTATCAACCGGGAAGGAAGGAAATTCCTCTCCGAGTGGTACAATACCACCCTTCGGGACGCCTCGGGCGGCATGAGCGGCATTCTTTCCCTGGTTCATGATATTTCCGGCCGCGAACAGGCGGAGCAGGAGCTGCGCGACAGCCGGAAGCTCTTCCAGACCATCATCGACAGCGAGCCCGAGTGCGTCAAGCTTCTGAACCCCGACGGCACGCTCATCATGATGAACCGCGCCGGCCTCGACATGATCCAGGCCGAGTCTCTCGATACGGTCAAGGGCCGGTCCATATGCCCCCTGATAACCTCCGATCACCGCGATGCTTTCATCAAGCTGACGGAGCGCGTTTTCCAGGGCGGGTCCGGCACCCTTGCCTTCGAGATGGTCGGCATCCAGGGTCGCAGGCTGTGGCTGGAGACCCACGCGGTTCCGCTCCGGAACGACAAGGACGAGGTCATCGCCCTCCTCGGAATAACCCGCGACGTGACGGAGCGGAAAAGGGCCGAAGCGGTCCTGCAGAAGGAGCGGGATTTCACGAATGCCGTGCTTGACACGGTGGCGTCCCTCGTGCTCGTTCTGGACCGCACGGGAACGATCGTCCGTTTCAATCGCGCCTGCGAGGAGATCAGCGGGTACCCTGCGGCAGAGGCAGTGGGGAAAATTGCCTGGGACCTGCTCGTCCCTCCCGAACAGGCAGAGGGGGTGAAGGGTGACTTTCAGAAACTGGTCGCGGGCATGTTCCCGAGCCGGTACGAGAATGAGTGGGTCGCAAGGGACGGCACGCGCAAGCTCGTCGCGTGGTCCAATACTGCGCTGCTCGCGCAGGACGGGTCCGTGGAGTATGTCATCGCGACCGGGATCGATATCACGGAACGCAGGAAAGCGGACGATCTCCTGCTGCAGGAAAAGAGGTTCTCCGACGCGGTCATCGACAGCCTGCCGGGCGTCTTCTACGTCTGCGACGAGCAGGGAAGGCTGATCCGCTGGAACAATCATGAAAAGGAAATGACTGGCTATTCCGTCGAAGAGCTGACGAACAAGAACGTGCTCGAACTCTTCGGGCAGGACCGTGACGCCGTTGCGAAGGCCATGCAGGAGGTGTTCACGACGGGCAGGGCCGCCCTCGAAGCGCGGCTCGTGACAAAGAGCGGCATGGTGCTGCATTTCTTCCTGACGGGATACCGGATGGTCCTGAACGGCAGGCAGTACATCGTGGGTGTGGGGATCGATATCTCCGAGCGCAAGCGGCTCGAAGAGCAGCTCCGGCATTCGCAGAAGATGGAATCCATCGGCACGCTGGCGGGCGGCATTGCGCACGACTTCAACAACATCCTTACGGCCATCATCGGGTACGGCAGCATCCTCCAGATGAAAATGGACGCGGGAGATCCGCTGAGGCACAGCGCCGAGCAGATCATGTCCGCGGCGAACCGGGCGTCAACGCTGACCCAGGGTCTGCTCGCGTACAGCAGGAAGCAGGTCCTGAACACCCGGCCCGTGAGCGTGAACGAGATCATCCTGAAGGTGGAACTGCTCCTGAGGCGTCTCATCGGCGAGGACATCGATCTGAAGACCATGCTGAGCGACGAGGACGTCACCGTGATGGCCGACTCCGGACAGCTCGAACAGGTGCTCATGAACCTCGCCACGAACGCACGGGACGCCATGCCCGGCGGAGGCAGTCTGTTCATCGAGACGGAGCGGCTCGTTCTCGATGAGGAAACCGCGAAGGCGCACGAGTGCGGGAAGCCGGGCAGGTACGCCCTCATTACCGTGACCGATTCGGGCGTTGGCATGGATGACAAGACCCGTGAGCGCATTTTTGACCCCTTTTTCACGACCAAGGAACTGGGGAAGGGGACGGGCCTCGGTCTTGCCATGAGTTACGGCATTATCAGGCAGCACAGCGGTATGATCGCTGTTTCGAGCGAGGCGGGCAAAGGTACGACGTTCAAGATATGCCTGCCGCTGGCCGACGCGGAGGTGCGGGAGGAGCAGCCCGTGGACCTGCCGCCCATCCTGGGAGGGACCGAGACGATCCTGATCGCCGAGGATGATCAGAGTGTCCGGGAGCTGACGAGCCACATGCTGCGGGAGTTCGGCTACCAGGTCATCGAGGCAGTCGACGGGGAGGACGCGGTCAGGAAGTTCATGGACAACAAGGACCGGGTCAAACTGCTGCTGCTCGATGTGCTTATGCCCAAGAAGAACGGCAGGGAGGTCTACACCAAGATCAGTATCTTCCAGCCCGGCATCAAGGCGCTGTTCCTGAGCGGCTATACGGCGGACATCATGCACCAGAAGGGCCTGATCGAACCGGGATTCAACTTCATCATGAAGCCCGTGCCGGTGAACGAGCTGCTGCGGAAGATCCGCGCCGTCATTGACGGCAGCGGCGATTGAACGTTCCGGCCCCTTCCGAGGCCCGCGGGATCAAACCTGTCGCCGACCGCGGGCAAGGGCAATGAAGTTGACAACGGCAATTGCCGTGTGATAAGCTTGCTTCGACAAACGGCCGCACCCGTTCCCCATGAGGTCCGATCATCCCGCGCGAGGCCTGCAGTTCCACGGTAGGGAGCAGATATCGGGATACCGAATCAGCGGTACACTTCGCATTGTTCACGTATGAAAAGAAGAAAATCAATGCTGCTTCGCACGATCCTTCTCTTGGCAATGTTGGCCATTCTCCTTCCCGGCTGCGCGGTAAAGAAGACACACGCACCAGCCCGGTCGCAGCCCCCGCCATCGTCCCATCAAAAGCCCGCTGCCCGGCCCGCGGCGGACCCGAAGGCACAGCAGCGGTATTACGATCTGGGGCTTCAGAACTATTCCAAGGAGAACTACGATGAGGCCCGGGATGCCTTCGAGCAGGTCGTGGAGATCAACCCGAACAGCAGCCTGGGTATGAAGGCGCAGGAGAATATCAGGAAGATCGACCAGATCCTGAAGACCCTGAAGGAGATCGAGAAGAAATGACGCCAACGCCCGACAGCGGCGGCAACGGCTCGTCCGAGGCGCAGGGCCAGGCTTCCGCCAAACAGCCAGCCGTGAAAAAGATCCCGGCCTCTCCTTCGCAGCAGGCCGGCAGAAGTGCGGCTGACACGCCGTCCCTCACGGCGCGGTTGATCCGGTTCCTGTCATCCATCAGCGTGCGTTACAAGATCGCGGGTACGCTCATCATCATCCTGTCGCTTGCGGTCGTCACGCTCGGCGTCGTGACCTTTACCCGCCAGAACGCGATCCTGCGGACGGAGATGAAGCGGCGCGCCGCCACGCTTGCGTATCAGCTTGCCAGCGTGGGCAAGGAGGGGCTCCTGACCAAGCAGGAGCTGCCTGTCGCCTCCACGATCGAGGACATCCTGAAGCGGGACGACGTGGTCTACGCCATGGTCGCGGACGATGACGGCAGGGTCTTCGCCCACAGCGACTACTCCAAGAAGGGGATCATGCTCGGAGCGCCCGGCGACCTGGCCGCCCTCAGGTCCGACATCGTGCTTTTCCAGGAAACGCATGTCAACAATGAGTCGGTCCTTGATGCTGCGGCCCCCATCATCCTGAAAACCAAGAACCTGAGGATCGGCATCGCCCGCGTCGGCCTGTCGCAGAAGGCGCTCAACGAGGCCATCACCGCGCAGAAGAGGACGTACCTCTGGACCGCGCTGGGCTTCATTCTCGCCGGACTGTTCGGCTCCTTCGCGCTCGCGCGGGTCATGACGAAGCCGCTGGATTCGCTGGCCGAAGGCATCCAGGTCGTTGCCCGGGGAGACCTGCGGAAGCTGGTTGCGGTCCAATCGGGCGACGAGATCGGCAAGGTGACCGGCGTATTCAACCAGATGATCCTGAGCCTCCGGGAGAAGCTTCTGATGGAGAAGTATCTCTCCCAGTCTACGGTCCTGAACATCAAGGAGCACCGGGACGTGACGCAGCTGAAACTGGGCGGGGAGCGGAAGTACGTGACAGCCCTGTTCTCCGACGCCCGAGGCTTCACGTCGCTTTCGGAAAAAATGAGCCCCGAGGACGTGGTCAGCCTGATGAACATTTATCTGAACCTGCAGACCGCCGTCGTGCACCAGTGGGGCGGGATCGTCGACAAGTTCGTGGGCGACGAGGTTATGGCCATTTTCGACGGTCCGGGCATGGAGATCAACGCGGTCCGCGCCGCCCTCGAGATGCAGCGCTGCTGCGCCTCGCTGAACGAGGCCCGGGCCGCGGCCGGCGAGACCACCGTGAGCATCGGCATCGGCCTGAACAGCGGCGACGTGGTCATGGGGAACATGGGCGCGGAAGACCACATGGATTATACGGTCATCGGCGACAACATCAACATCGCGGCCCGCCTCTGCGGCATCGCGAAGCCGGGTCAGGTGCTGATGAGCAAGGCGGTGGCCGAGGCGATCGGCAATCAGGCAAGCTGGAAGGAACTGGAGCCCGCCACGCTCAAGGGGAAGAACCAGCCCGTCTGGATCGCGGAACCGATCCTCGTCGCCGGCGGAGCCCGGAGGTACATGAGGAAGACAGTGGACATCCCCGTGACCTACTGGCTGGAAGGGTTTGCCGATGAAACGAACAAGGCAGTGCTGAAGAACATCAGCCCGGCGGGCTGCCTGATGGACGTTCCGACTCCGATCGGCATCGGGTCGAAACTGAGCGTCACGCTGAACCTGATCGAGGTGGGCACCATCACCGTGCGCGCTACGGTGCTCCATGCCCGGAAGCAGGACCGTCAGTACGCCGTGGGACTCGGCTTCGACGACCTCAAGGACGACATCCGGCACCGCATCATGAAATGGATCCACCAGGTGAACGCCTCGATCGTGGAAGGGCTGTTCCTCTGAGGGGCGCTCCCCTTTCTGTCCCGGCCCGTATCACGTCCACTTCCTTACAAGCAAGTGCGAGAGAACCGGCAGCGGCGCCGGGCCATCTACCCGGCCGCTCCTCGGCCGAAGCGCTCTCGAAGGAACCGGCCCCTCATGCAGGGATTCGATCTTCTCCTCATAGGACTGGCCGCCGTTGCCGGCGGCCTCGTGAACGCCCTTGCCGGCGGAGGAACGCTCATCACGTTCCCGATGCTGACCGCCGTCGGCGTGCCTCCCGTGGCCGCGAACGTGACGAACACCGTCGCTCTCTGCCCCGGGTATCTCGGAGCGACCTTCGCGCAGATGAAGGACCTGAGGGGGCAGGGAAAGCGGCTCTGGTATCTCCTTCCCTCGGGCGTCCTGGGCGGGATCGCGGGCGGGGTCCTGCTGCTGCACACGAGCGACAAGACGTTCCGCCTCCTGATACCTTACCTCATCCTGCTCGCTGTTGTCCTGCTGGCGTTCCAGGACCGGATACGCGCCTGGGTGACGGGCCGCATGAGCGGAACAGGACACAGGCACGTGCACGAAGCAATGGCGATACTGCCCGTGGCCCCCGCCGCCGTCTACGGGGGGTATTTCGGAGCAGGCGTGAGCGTCATGGTCCTGGCCGTGATCGGGCTCGTCTTGGATGATTCGCTCACCCGGCTGAATGCGCTGAAACAGGCCATCTCGTTCAGCATCAACATCGCCGCGGCGATCTTCTTTCTTTTTTCCGGCCAGGTCCTGTGGATCGCGGCGCTGATCATGGCCATCGGCGCCCTGGCGGGCGGCGCCCTGGGCGGGCGCATGGCCGGCAGGATCAAACCCACCGCGCTGCGGCGCATCGTGATCGCTGTCGGCCTTATCGTCTCCCTCGTCTACTTTGTCCGCTAGCGTCCGCTCTTCGCCCCGATCGCGGAAGACACCGTATAGATCTTAGAAGACGCCCGTTACTGAGCCGTTTTTCTGTTTGTGCGCTTTTTGGTAATGAGGTGAGGTAAGGTGAAACAAGGGAAGGACGATTTTCTCGCAGACAATCGGTCTTCTACCAAACGCCTTGCCTGCTTTACGTTTTACCGGCCATAGACCTTGCTGGTCACCACTCCGAGGACGTAATCGTATCCTTCCTCCGTGTGGGGAATGACGCAGTCCGAGCAGTCCTTGACGCCGTTCCGGTAGGTGAAGTCTCCTTCGCAATCGAGCAGATACAGCGGACACCAGCAGAAGAGGCAGGATTTCCATTCCTGAAGGTTGTGGCAGGGATAAAAACTGCAGTCCTGGTGCGTGAAAAACTTGTAGTTCATGGTTGTCATTCCTCCCGCGAGAATAGTCGTTCCTGAGGTCTTCCGGCTTCGGGCTCGATCCTACTCACCCGCCTTCCCACCATGATGTTACTCATGACAGTGGCTTATCGTTGGGCTTTCGTTCCCTTCACGGCTGCGGGGCAGCGGGAGATTCTCACTCCTCTTCCCTGAAATCATACTCCAGAAAAATCAGTATTCCTCTATCAGTCTTTCCGTCATCACCTCGATTCCCGGGCTCGCCGGAACTTATTCGGCAAAAGTTTAAACTGCCTGCGGGGGAGTGCCGGCGCAGGCATGACACGGCGAAGTTTTCTTTACCTCAGCGCGGCCGCCCTCAGCGTCTTCTCATGACTCGCGAATACCTTGCGGAAATGGAACCCGTAGATAGACAGGGTGATGGCGAGCGGGAAGAGCCTCGGTTTTCTGAACAGGGACCAGAAGAACAGTTTCCAGTAGTAGTACCGCTCCCGTCCGATAATGCCGAGGCGCACCACGGACTTGAACCCGGCCATGATGTAGCTGAACTGGGGTCGGAAGCTCCGCGCCTTTGTTGCGGGGCGATACTCCTTGAGGAACTTCTTCACCCTCGCGTAGTAGTGCTTCGGCGAGTAGATCGTGTTGAGGATCGAGCGGTAGCCGTTCAGCAGGGCCTCGCTGCTCATCTTCGGGACGAAGTTGATGGAGAAGTCCGTATTGTCGCCGGTCGCTGCCCTCGTAAGGCGTCCTTCCTGTTTCATGCGGCTGTAGAGCTTGGTGCCGTGCGGCGCGTTCAGGAGCCCCACCATGGCGGTCACGATCCCGCTTTCCTGGATGAAACCGATCAGGCGCTCGAAGATCGACGCTGGGTCCTTGTCGAACCCCACGATAAACCCGGCCTGGACCTCGAGGCCGGCCTTCTGGATCTTCCGGACGCTTGCGATAAGGTCGCGGTTCCGGTTCTGGAGCTTGCTGCATTCCGCGAGGCTTTCGTCGTTCGGTGACTCGATGCCCACGAACACCTGGTCGAACCCCGCCTTGACCATGAGCCTCATCAGCTCCTCGTCGTCTGCAAGGTTGATCGAAACCTCGGTATACAGCGTGAAGGGGTGTTTGCGCTCCTCCATCCATCCGATGAGGGCCGGGAGCACCTCCTTCTTGAGCTTGCCCTTGTTACCGATGAAATTGTCGTCCACGATGAACACGCCTCTCCGCCAGCCACGGGCATAGAGCGCATTGAGCTCGGCGATGACCTGGTCCGCGCTCTTCGTTCGCGGCACGCGGCCGTAGAGCACGGTGATGTTGCAGAAGTCGCAGTCAAAGGGACAGCCCCGGGAATACTGGATGTTCATGGAGGCGTACTTGCGCATGTTCAGCAGGTCGACCCGGGGCGCGGGCGTGGCAGCGAGATTTGCCCATTGGGGAGAGGTGTAGATACGCTTCGCCTTGTCATTCCCGAGGTCCTCGAGGAAGAGCGGGAGCGTGATCTCAGCCTCGTTCAGCACCAGATGGTCCACGCCGTCGAAGTCTTCGGGGTTGGCCGTGAACAACGGTCCGCCGGCGATCACTCTGACACCGAGCGCTTTGCACCGGGCAATGACCGACAGGGCAGACTCTTTCTGGATGGACATGGCGCTCACCAGCACGTAATCGGCCCAGCGGAGATCGGCATCGGTCAGATGCTTCACGTTCAGATCGACAAGACGCTGCTCCCATTCGGCAGGCAGCATGGCGGCCACGGTCAACAACCCGAGCGGCGGCAGGCTCGCCTTCTTGGAGATGAACTTCAATGCGTATTTAAAACTCCAGAAGGTAGTGGGGTACTTGGGATAGACGAGCAGTAATTTCATGTTCACTCCTTTATAAGAATTGCACGCCAGGCCCGCACTAATAATAAAGTCTGAGGATGTGCATAGGCTTGTAAGCGCCCAACCTTCATTATCCACCTTCGAGGCTAAGAAACAATGATATTTTTTGAAATATTTCGCATTATTAAAACCGGGGATTTTTTTATGAACAAATATAGCACTGTTCAGGCACAGGCAAAGAAGAGGAGAAGGAAGGAACATCAGGCGATGCTCAATGGAGAAAGCCTTGTATCAGAGATGGGAACCGACCGCTCAGGAAGGAAGGCAGCGCACGGAATTTACGCTCCTGAAGCTCTTTGGGATAGAGCCCCATCTGACCAAGGAAGAATTGTATGCAAGGTGGAACGAAAGAGCAGTAGATGCGTGCGGACGAAATGCATTGCCCGCCTGCAAGCTTGTGGTCTATATTTTTCGCTTTTTCAGAATATAGATTAACATCAGATAGCCGATGCTGGACGCCGGCAAAAGGGTGTCCGCAATGACTGCGCCCATTGGTCCCGATCTTTCCATTTTCTCAAAAAAATCGACACCCATGACGAACAAAGGAAGAGTAATGACCAGCAGGACCATCCACAAACGCGGCATTGGTCCGGATATGGCCGGCATCTGAAAATTGCGCGACTCGCTGTCGTAAGGCCGTCTGATTCCAAGTTTTACTCTGCTTAACATGGTTCGCCCCCCCCCCGCAGGTGAATGAAAACAGAATATGAGTACGCTGCAAGATGCGCCGCACCGCTTACAGAGTCTCATCTCTTGCGATGGCAGTACGAACAGCTCGATGGATCGGACATGGAAACGTGATGGCAATTGCCGCAGGACATGCCCATTTCTATTTTTCTCATGGAGATGAAACTCGTATTCCTCTTCATTTCGAACATCGCAGGGATGAGGCCCTGCCGGTCATGGCAGTCGGCACAGGTGAGGCCCTTACTGGCATGAAGGGTTCCATCAAAAACAACAGCTCCAGCGCCTTTTCCATCGAACGTGAGTTTGACCCCGATCGGCACGGCAAGAGCGTTTGCCGCGAGAAAACAGAGGGCCATCAGGGTGGTAATCAGCACTGCATACTTGATCCTGTGTCTATTGTTCATTTGCATCATTCACCTTTCCTCAGGTTGACTAAAATTGAGTATTTATTAATCACTCGCCCCATGACGAGTTTGAGCGCTATTGCGTTCACTTGAATGCACTTAAATGCAACTCAAATACCATAATGAATGCCGCAGGAAATCAGTCAGTTGGAATGCTGTCGTGATTTTCCTTATCCGGTATTTTGGTGAAATAACCAGATTGCGTTTGGGCATTACACCGATAATGAAACAATAGTGAATAAGCCGCATGAACGGAAAGCCAGCTTTATTGCGGCAATGAGCGAAGACCAGCTGTCACGGGAAGAAGCAATGAAGTGGTGTTCAGGCAGGGATTCTCTGTGAAGAGGATGGAGGCGGTTCCCAACGTTCAACCTTATAGCATGTGATATAATGGAGGGTAAATTTTCCAGGAAAAGGAGGGCGTATGGCAAAAAAAATCGTAATTGCTTTGATCGTCGGATTTCTTATTGGCGGCACGGCAGGCAGCTGGGCTGCGATTCATCAGCCGCACATGATCGCTGCCCTGGAAGCATTGAAGAAAGCGAAGGTGGAGCTGGAAGTGGCTGAACACAACAAAGGCGGGCATCGCGAGAAGGCACTTGAACTGGTCCATAAAGCCATTGAGCAGACGCGAAAAGGCATTGAGGCCGGCGAAAGAGGAAAATAGCCTGAACGGACACAACATTCACGAAGGGACGGCAGGCTCGCCGTCCCTTTTTTATTGGCGGAGAGCGTAGTCGGTGCTTACCAGCATCCAATTGCGCTGTTAATTCAACGATGTCTCAATTTTCTAGAGCCGCTCGAGGGATAATCATATGCTTATTAAACTTCGTATGCCATACCGTGTCTTACTACCAAACATTGTTTTTCTCAACGGGCGAGGAGGTGATTCCGTGCAAGATGTTTCAAACGTGAGGTGAATATTACCAGGGCTTCTTCAGGGCCGGGCGGGATTTTTTCAGTCCCCGCCGAGAAACCAGTCTTTCAGGAGGGTATGATGAAATCTCGAGAATATTATTCTTTAATTCTAATAACGCTCTTCGTTCTTGTATTGCAGGCATGCGGCGGTGGAGGTGGAGGCGGTGCTGTCGTTATGCCCACGGGCGCCGCAACCGTCAGCGTTACGGACGCCCCAGGAGATTTTGACCATGTCTACATAACGGTGAAGGATATCTGGTTCCATGCGAGCGATGTCGCCGATCCCCGTGCGGGCGACTGGCTCAGGTATCCGCTTACCACCCCGGTGACGATTGACCTGCTCAGCCTCGCGAACGGCAACATGCAGGCGCTCTGGAGCAACATCCAACTGCCGATAGGGACTTACCGGCAGATCAGGATTTTCCTTGAGCCGACATACGATTCAACGCTGCCGGCGGGCACGTATCATAATTACGTTGTCGTCGGAGGGAATACCTATCCTCTGTTCGTCCCGGATTTCGACCACGGGATCTCGCTTATCGGCGCGTTCAATATTACTTTCGGGGGCACCCTCAGGCTTGCCATCGACTTTGACGCGGGTGAGGACATCGTCGAATTCCATGAGGGGTTGGATTATGTTCTGAAGCCCCGCCTCGCCTACTTCGACCTTGATAAGGCGGGAGCGATAAAGGGGCAGATCTCATCTTCCGGATCGCTCACCACGCCTGACTTTGTGATCAAGGCCGAGAAACTGGTCACTGATGGCACCTCCACGTATCACGCGATTCAGAGATGGACCATGCCTGATGCCTCCGGCAACTTCGTCCTGTATCCGATCTCAGCAGCGACGAAGACGTACGATATCGTCGTACGAGGCCTTGGCCACCAGACCGTGATCATCAAGGGCGTGCCTGTTACGAGGGGCACAACGCCGTCTACTGCGACCGATCTCGGATTGATCACGATGATGACGGCTACCAACCCGGACTACACGGTAGCAGGTGCCATCGCATCCCCGACGGGCGCGTGGGTGCAATTTTACCAGACCCTTCCCAACGCGGGCGAGTATCCTTATGAGATCCGGTTCAGGCATTTCAATCCATTGTATGGCGGTTTCAAACAGACCTTTGCACTATCCGCCGACCCTGTTCATGTAGGTACATACATCAGCAGTGGCCTGGTATCCGCACTGACGACGACCGATCCCGTTGAGGGCGCGGGGAATTTTACCGCCGTGGCCGGAGCCATATTATATAGCCGCAGCACGTCAACACTCGTGAGCGCGGCAACCACGACCGTTTCATTCCCGACACCGCTCACGGTCGTTTCTCCCTATAAGGGCAACAGCGTCACGGGCTCGATTGTCATGAGTAATCCGGGCAAGATGAACGCTAAGATGGACCGCGGCCTGCTCTTTGCCGTGAATGGAGGCATGATCGTTGACGCCATCCGCGTTGATAGCCAGATGACAGGAACAGGTTCCAGTGCTTACACGCTGTCGAATCTTGCTGGAGGCTCTACCGGAACGCCGCTTCCTGGTGCATTCTATGGCATTGATGCGGTTGGCTGGTTATCAAGCGCTCCGACCGGCACGTACCGGTCGATAGGGATCCCCACGATCGTCGATCTCCGCACGGGGAACGATACGGCTGACATCGCTATGCTGCCGCTGTGGTAATGCCTCAATGATATGAACGAGCAAGGCCTTCCGGGATCTCCGGAAGGCCTTTTATTGCTGCACCGACAGCCGGGGGAATGCGGCTGTCAATCTATCAGGATGATTGCCCCGATTTTCTTCGGTCCCGCACGGATCTCCTGTCTTTCCCGCTCCTGCGTTCGGGACCTTTGAATTGCGGGTCATTGAATTTTCGTCGATCTTCGCCGGACCTTCGATTCATGGAATGCGTCTCCGATGTACCGGCGTTCCGCTGGAGTACAATCGCCCCGGGAGCCGTGCTGCAGGTAATGTAAGAAAAACAGGCCGGTGAAGCCCAACGCTCGTTTCCGCGGCGGGCTTCACGGCGGGGGATCATCTGGTTGCCATTGCCCTCTCTTCCTGGGACATCTTCGCCAGGCGTTCGACCTCTTTCGCGTCCAACTTCAGTCCTTCAGCAACCCGTCGTCCATAATCGGGATCCGGTCTTGTAGAATCTTGTAGAATACGGCAGCCTGGCGCAGTTGGATGCGCTTCTGCGCGCCGTGCAGGTAAATCCACGATGTTGCCGCTCACGTGATCCCGGTCAATGTCCGTCATGACCTTGCGGTAGAGGTCGCCGGCCTGTACATAGTCGTCATTGGGATGGGCATATTTCATGCGGCCGGCCTTCCCGTTGAAGCCCATGGGCGGCTCGGCGACTTCGGCCTTTGCTTCGGGGCCGCCGAAGGTGGTGAGCAGGATGACCTTTTTCATGATGTCTTCCTTATTGATCCTTGGATGTCTTCAAGTCAAATGAAGTTCGGGGGTGATGCAATGCGCAAAAGGCCCTTCTTCCGCGTGCTCGAATAAAACACAAAAAGTGAGCTCAGAAGTCCCGCCTATCGCGGGATCTGTTTCGATCAGAACTCCCTGCAACCCGCTGTCAAGATTGTGATTACGTTCGGTGTTGTGAGGCGTTTCCGGGTCAGAATGATTCCTAACTTGTTTCAAGTGTAGAGCCCGTGATTCCTGCTGTCAAGGAGCCTTAAGGATTATATAAATGGAGGCATTTTGAAGCAGCAAGGTCAAAGATGCAGAGGGTTTGCGTATACGCTCTCTGAGACAGCGCGGCAGGCGAGCAAAAGTTCTCTCAGACGGTATGCAAAGACGGGGAAGGAAAGCGGCGGCAAACCGCACGTGACTACGTGCGCTGCATCCGCGTACGAAGGTTTTTCCATAGAATGGCCGGACTCCTGAAGGCAGCGTTTGATCTTCCGCGATCACGCATATCGATCATGTTTTAAAGCCGGTCTCATCCTGCCGGCTGATATCGGTGGTCTTGCGCTCAAGCTCCGCAATGACCTGGGCGCCGAGTAAAAGGATAAGGGCAACAGCCTCGGTGCTCAGAAGCGCCACGACGGCCGTGGCCAGGGACCCGTAGATCAGATTCACCATGGAGATGACCGAGTAATACCAGACCAGCACGCGACGCGTGATCTCCCAGAGGATCGACGCGGCTATCCCTCCGGTCAATGCCCGACGAAACGTGATGCGCTCGACCGGCATGACCAGGTAGATGGACGTAAGCAGAAACACCTCGCCGACAATGCCCAGGGTATACAGCGCAACACCGGAAATGCCTTCCAGGCTCAAGCCCCATCCGAACAGGAATATATGCCGTTTTTCGACCGTCTCTATCGCTCCCGTGATGAATGACACGATCAGGATGCCAAGGCCCAGGACGAGAATATACACGTACGGGATAATGGCGGAGATGAGAAAGTGACGGCGCCTTATTATCACCCGGTGAACAAAGATCACCGACATGGCATTTTCGAGCACGGTAAAGGCTATGGAGCTGAAAAACAGCATGACCAGCAATCCAATGACGCCGACCACGTTGCGATGCTCGAGAAAGACCCGCACCTGGTCGGTCAGCGTCGCCGCATAGCCGGGGATGACCATCTCGAGATACGTCGACAGGGTGTGGAACAGCTGCTCCTCTTCTATGAAGTGAGACAGCCCGATGAGGGCGAGAATAGACAGGGGAACGATCGATAGCAGGGTATAGTAGGCAACTGCTCCGGACAGCAGCAGTCCCTGGTTGCGCCTGAAGTCGCGCAGGACCCGCGCTAAAAAGCCGAAGAGCCGGCTGGGCACTCCCTGTTCTGTCTGTTTTCTGTTCATTTCGGAATATCAACCTGGAAGATGATGAGAAGCGTAACGAGTGCCGGACGATACCTGGGTGACCAGCCGGTCAAGTTCGGCATATCGCCGCAATGTCCGGCAGGGAACCTCCGCCGCTGGCCTCAAAAAAAGTATAGTCGAATTTGTTTCCGAGATAAAGAAGAAAAGAGGGGAATGTCGGTATGCCCCGTTCCGGAGTTTACGACCGCGTCATAGGCCTCCCCGGCTGCGAAACCCACCTGCCCGGCGATTGGTCAGCGGGAAGCGGCTTCACGCAAGGCCGGGCGACGGGTCTTCAGATACCGCACGCCTGTCACGATAAGCAGGGCCGCAAAGATGAACCGCAGCGCCGCATCAGAAAGGAAATGTGCGACGGTGCCGCCGAGAAACGTCCCGATCAGGATGCCTCCGATGAGGCCGGGGAGTACCTCGGTCCGCATATTGCCGAGCTTCCAATGCGTGTACGCGCCGGTCATGCCGGTGGGCACCATGACGAGGAGGGAACTGCCCTGCGCGTAATGCTGATCGAAGCCGGCGAGCAGGACCATGGCGGGAATCATGATCGCTCCGCCACCAACACCCATCATCCCCGACGTGAATCCCGCCAGAGCGCCGGTGAGCAGCAGGACCGCGATCCTGACCGCGGCCGGCGTATGCAGCGCGGGAAGGAAAGGCTTCGAAAGCATCAGGCCTGCGACGAGGATCAGGTAGCCTCCAAAGGACCGCTTGAGCTTCCATTCGGGCAGGGAATGGGCAAAATGGGCGCCGGCACGCGCCGCGGCCACGGCGGTCAGAGCCATGAGGATCGATGCGGTCACATCCAGCGTGCCATGGATGGCATAGGTGATCGCGCCGACCAGTCCGGTGAAGACGAGGGCGACGAGGCTGATGCCATGGGCAGCGTGCTGATCCAGTTTGAGGAAGGCGACCATGAGCGGGATCGAGACGATCCCGCCGCCACCGCCGGTAATGCCGCCGAAAAGGCCCGCGAGAAGACCGATGAGCAAGTTCATGAAAAAACCTCTGAAAGGCGGATTGATGAGCGCAGAGGGCGCAGCGGCGAACCAGGATCCAAATGTTTGTGAGGCGCCATGACGTGCATGATGAAGAGGCTGCGATGAAGGCCGCGGAACTGCCGGTGCGAGATGTGTTTGGTCAGGAGAGAAACAGCCTGTATTTCTGCGGTAAGTGCCCTCAGTCGCTCGCCCCCGTCACAGGCCCGAACTGCCGGCCGAACTGGTTCGCGGCAGAGACGCCCACCTCCTGCAGCATGCGCTTATGGGTGTCCTTGACGAGGTCCAGGGGAACCGAGAGAGCCGCGGCGATCTCCTCGAGGGGGCGGCCCTGCGCGAAGTGGCGCTCGGCGATCAGGATCTTCAGGAAATCGGCCTGGATCAGTCTCTCCAGTTCTCTATCGGCAACAGAATAGGTTTCATAGGCCTGGCGCAGGGTCTTTCCGGCGGTGATGGCTTCGCGGAACTTGCTCACCGCCTCCTCGTAGATCCTGCCCTCTTCAGGCGTGAACTCCTTGAAAACGAACTCGGGCATGTCTGCCTTTTTCTTGTTTTTGTCTTTCTTTTTCATTCCCTCGCCTCTGTGTATCGTATCGGGTTTCCCGGGTCTTCAGTTGAGAACCGGGTGCACCCGTGCAGTTCATTCGCGGTTAAGACATCCTCCGCTTTGCCTTCGGCCTCCGCTCCGGCACCTGTTTCTGTTCGATCGCTCCCTCGTTCCAGGCAATCGATACGTAGAGACCGCAAAAGCAGCTGCCGAACTCCTCGACATCGGGATCGCGGTAGACGCAGGGGCAGATGACGTCGGCATCCTTCTCCCTGACCCCCCAGGCCAGCCGGCACGGGCAAGACCGGTACCCATATCTCGCCTCGTTCGTCAGCAGGCCCTGCATGATGTCCATCACGAAGGGCCTGTCCCTGTTCAGGCGGATGCCCTGGGATTCCGCGTATTTTGACAGTATCTCGTAGAGTGCTTCCGGAGTCATCTCATTCCAGGTCGAGGGCTTTTTTCAGCTTTTCCTCGTTGAATCCCACGACAACCGCATCGCCGATGCAGATCGTGGGGAAGCTGCAGTCGGGGTTCAGCTTCCGCACCTCGTCCATGATCCGCTCCCGTTCAGCGCTGCTCAGGAGGTCCACATCAATGAACTCTACATCGATGCCCTTATCCCGGAAGAACCGCTTGGTGCGGTTGCAGTGGGAACAGGTGCTGAGCGTGAACAACTTGATCTTCGGGTTGGCTTGCGGCATGTCAGTCTCCCTTGCGATTCGTTCGACAGTATAACATGGAGCATGATGCGATGCAATGAGATTGAAACGGTGGATCGAGTGGAGACGGCCGAACAAATATCCCGGAAGTCTCTGTGTATGCGGGCGGTGGAACCAGGAACTGATCCCTGCGCCTTTAGGCTGCCTTGACATTGCCGCGTGCGGAATTTAATATGGAATCGGGAAAAGACCGCGAAACAGAGCAGGGAGGTGTTTCCCTGTCGGTTCTTGTATGTAATAAAATCGGCGGCCGTAGCTGGATGGATGACTGGTCCCTCCCGAAGAGCCGGTCTCAGTCTTCTCGGAGCAGGGCAATCGCCGGATAGCGCATCGGCTGAACAAGCCCTGGCCGTCCGGAGCAGGAAGGGGTGGCTGAAATGCACTGCTCCGTATCGGGATTTCCGTCTCAGGTGTCTTCAGGGTTGAGGGCTGCAGGGAGAGAGTAATGAAAAAGGTATTGATCCTGGCGGCAATGGGAGCCGCCGTTGCGCTTCTTTCCTCCTGCGCTCCGGTTCTGAGCCGTGATCTGATGAGGCAGGGGGAGCGGGATGTCTCGCTGGCCCGGCTTCGGGAAACGCCGGATGCATACCGCGGTAAGGTGTTCATTCTCGGCGGCATCATCGTGAATGACCGCTTGACCGCGCAGGGCTCGGAGCTTGAGGTATTGTACGTGCCCGTGGACTCGTTCGGGTACCCGAAGACGGGAGAAGAGATGCAGGGAAGGTATCTGGCGGTCTACGCGAAGCAGAAGGGCATGCTCGATCCTGTTGTGTACAAGGCGGGGAGGGAGGTCACTCTTGCCGGTGAGTTCCGGGAGACAAGGGAGGGTAAGATCGACGAGATGGATTATGTTTATCCCCTTTTCGAGATCAGGCAGGTCTATCTCTGGGAAGAGGAGCCGCTCTATTACGCCTATCCCTATCCGTATTCCTATTATGATTATGGCCCGTACGGGTATAATCCCTACTGGGGGCCGTGGCCGCCTCCACCCGGATGGTGGTGAGGCGAAGAAAAAGCCCTTCTGAAATCAGAAGGGCTTTTTCGTTATTGCCGGCAGCGGAGCCGCTGTGATCCGTCCCTGTCCGGAACATCGATCGCTGAACCGGATCACGCATCGTCATTTCGTAATTATGGTCCTTTTTCTCCAGTTCTTCCCCTTCCCCGGGAAATCGCTCCTGAAATGAGCGCCCACACTGCCCTCCCTTAATAATGCCGAGCGGGTGATGAGCATGGATGACGTGAGCATGTTCCTGAGTTCGAAAAGGCTGCGGTCCGGACCGTGTCCTTTCATGAGCCGGTCCCACTCCCGGAGCTGTCTGAGCGCCCCGGTCAGGTCCTGCTTGTTGCGCACGATCCCGACCTTCTCCCACATCAGTCTCTTGAGCGACACCCGTATCTCGGAAACTCCCGCGGCCTTTTCAGGGCCATGGTCCTTCCGCATCGGCAGGTTCCGCGACAGGCGCGCAGGCCGGTTGACGTGCCTCCTGGCATAGCGCGACGCCGCGAGGCCCGCCCGCTCGCCATACACCAGCCCCTCCAGCAGAGAATTGCTCGCGAGTCGGTTTGCGCCGTGCACACCGGTACATGCGGTCTCGCCGGCCGCAAAGAGGCCCGGTACGCTCGTCGCTCCCCAGAGGTCCGTCCTGACGCCGCCCATGATGTAATGAGCGGCGGGCGATACCGGGATCGGCTCTGCGGTGATGTCGATGCCGAGGCCCTTGCACGTCCGGTAGATGCGCGGGAACCGCTGCATGACATAGCCGGCGTTCAGGTGGGTCATGTCCAGGAAGACATGGTCGGCTCCGGTCGCCGCCATTTCCGCGTGGATGGCGCGGGTGACCACGTCGCGAGGCGCGAGCTCGCGCGAGGGCGAGTAGTCGTCCATGAACCGCACGCCGTTGATGTTTTTGAGCATGCCGCCCTCTCCGCGCATGGCTTCGGACAGCAGGAACTGCGGCGCGCCCTCGCGGAAGAGCGCGGTGGGATGGAACTGCACGAATTCCATGTCCACCAGTTCGGCGCCCGCCCGGAAGGCCATGGCCATGCCGTCGCCGGTCGAGACCGCCGGGTTCGTCGTGCGCTTGTAGAGCTGGCCTGCCCCCCCCGTTGCGAGCAGGACGGCGCGGGCCGAAATGATCAGGACCTTTTTGAGCGCCTGCTGGCAGACGACGGCGCCCACGCAACGCCCCTCCCGGATGATGAGGTCGCGCGTGAAAGCAAAATCGATCTTGGAGACGGTCCGGGAGGAGCGGACCTTGTCGGTCAGCACGCGCATGATCTCCCGGCCCGTAGAGTCGCCCTGGGCGTGGAGGATCCGCCTCTTGGTATGGGCGGCTTCCTGGGTGAAGGCGAGCTTCGATCCCTCCTTGTCGAACTCGGCGCCCCAGAGGATGAGTTCCCGGATGCGCGTCGGGCCCTCTTCGACGAGGGTCCCCACGGCCTTGCGCAGGCACAGGCCGTCGCCGGCCCTGATCGTGTCGTCGAGGTGGATCGAGATCTCGTCCTCGTCGGAAAGAGCCACGGCCACGCCGCCCTGGGCGTACTCGCTGCTGCTCTCCGACGGCGCATCCTTGGTCACGACCAGCACCTCGCCGTTGCTTGCCAGCTCGACAGCGGCCCGCAGGCCGGCAACGCCGCCGCCGATGATGAGGAAGTCGGTCTGGATGTGTTCTTCGGTATAGTTCATTCCGCTCATATCCGTAATCCGGATTTCTCAATTCCTAGCAAGAACACCCTACAATGAGCCGGCGCGACGCCAGAAGATTCGCGCTTCCCTCCTTCAGGGTCATCTGCTTCGAAATGAGGGCTGGCTACTTCTTTCCCGGCGCTTCCGCGGGCTGCGGCAGGAATGGGTTCTTGCCGTCGAACGAGACGAGGCGCGCGTCCTTCGGATCGAACGCGAAGGTGGCCCTGCCGCTGTTCTTCAGGACGGCGCCCCCTTTTGTCTCCCAACTGCCGTCCCAGTTGAAGGTGGCCCTGGTCATTCCCTTGTCCTCGACCGTGATGTACATGCGGGAGTACTGGACCGTGAACTGCGCGGTGTCGTATTTCGCGAAGACCGCCTCAAGAGCTGCGCTGAACTCCTTCCGGTCCTTGTAGCCGTCGGAGATCAGCCGCATGAACCCGGAAAGGTTCTTCTTTCCGTACATGCTGCTCAGGTCCTGGAGGGAGGCGATGACCTTGTTGCCTTGGGTCGCGGGGGCCGTCGGGGGTTTGGTGCTCCCGCAAGCTGATGCCGTGAACAGAAGAGCGGTGATGAACAGGAGAGAATATAGGCGGGTCATAAGACCTCCGGGTTTGAAATAAAACTGAAAAAGGAAAAAGCAGACCGGGAATGTTGGTCAGGGCTCATTGTATAGGGAAGCTTAAAAAATGAAAAGGGGAAAATAACCGCTCGATTGCCGAGCTCAGTTCTTCAATATTCTTTTCAGAAACTGCCCCGTGTAGGATTCCTTCACCTTCGCAACGTCCTCGGGCGTCGCCTGGGCCACGATCGTGCCGCCCCGGTCGCCCCCTTCGGGGCCGAGGTCTATGATCCAGTCCGCGGTCTTGATCACATCCAGGTTGTGTTCGATCACGACAACCGTGTTGCCCGTATCCACGAGCTGGTTCAGCATGTCGAGCAGCTTCTGGGTGTCCGCGAAGTGCAGGCCCGTCGTGGGTTCGTCCAGGATGTAGAGCGTCCGGCCGGTGGCGCGCCGCGAAAGCTCCTTCGAGAGCTTGACGCGCTGGGACTCGCCGCCCGAGAGCGTGGTCGCCGACTGGCCCAGGGTGATGTACCCGAGTCCCACGTCGAGGAGCGTCTGGAGCTTGGATTTGACGGCCGGAACGTTCTGGAAGAAATCATGGGCCTGCTCCACGGTCATGGCCAGCACATCGGCAATGTTCTTCCCCTTGTACCGGACGTCCAAGGTCTCGCGGTTGTAGCGGCTGCCGTGGCACACGTCGCAGGTCACGTATACATCGGGCAGGAAATGCATCTCGATCTTGATCAGGCCGTCGCCTTCGCAGGCCTCGCACCGGCCGCCCTTCACGTTGAAGCTGTACCGGCCCGGCTTGTAGCCGCGCATGCGCGACTCCGGGAGCTGCGCGAAGAGGTCGCGGACCGGGCCGAAGACGCCCGTGTAGGTGGCTGGGTTCGAGCGGGGCGTCCTGCCGATGGGCGACTGGTCGATGTCGATCACCTTGTCGATGTGCTCCAGCCCCCGGATGTCCTTGTGTGCGCCCGCCCGCTCCGTGGAGCGGTAGAGCCGCTGGGCGAGGGCACGGTAGAGGATGTCGACGACGAGCGTGCTCTTTCCGGACCCGGACACGCCGGTGACGCAGGTGAACAGGCCGAGTGGAAACGGCACCGTGATGTTCTTCAGGTTGTTCTCGCTCGCGTTCACGACGGTGACGGCCCGCTCGGAGCGCCTCCGCGCTTTCGGCACGGTGATGAAGGCCTGGCCCGAGAGGTATTGGCCGGTGAGCGACTGGGGCACCTGCTGGATCTCCTCGGGCGTGCCCTTTGCGACGATCTCGCCGCCGTGCACGCCCGCACCCGGCCCCATGTCGATCACGTGGTCGGCCGACCGGATGGTCTCCTCGTCGTGCTCTACCACGAGTACCGTGTTTCCCAGGTCGCGCAGCCGGAAGAGCGTGTCCAGGAGCCTGCGGTTGTCCCGCTGGTGCAGGCCGATGGAGGGCTCGTCCAGGATATAGAGCACGCCCACGAGGGAAGAACCGATCTGGGTCGCGAGCCGGATGCGCTGTCCCTCGCCTCCGGAGAGCGTGGCCGACCCCCGGTCCAGGGTGAGGTAGTCGAGTCCCACGTGCACCATGAACCCGAGCCGCTCCCGGATCTCCTTCAGGATCCGCTGCGCGATGACGGTCTCCCGGGGGTTGAGCGACAGGTCGGAAAAGAACGCCAGCGCCTGCTTGATGCTCATGCGCGTGACGTCATGGATGTTCAGGTCCGCCACCTTGATGGCGAGCGATTCCCTGCGCAGGCGGCTGCCCGTGCAGTCGGGGCAGGTCTGGTAGCTCATGTACTGCTCGAGCTCCCACTGGGTCGCGAAGGAGTCGGTCTCGTCGTAGCGGCTCCTGAGGTTCGCAAGGATGCCCTCAAAGGGTTTGCATGTGGCCTCTTTGCCGCCCCGGCCCGGCGTTTTTGCCCCGTTCTCCGTTGTGCCATGGAGCAGCATCTTCTGCTGCGCCTGCTTCAGCTCCTTGAAGGGTGTATTCACATCGAAGCCGCAGTTGCGGGCGACCGAGTCGAGCATCTGGAAATACTGGAACGACGTTCGCTTGGCCCAGGGCTTGATCGCGCCTTCGCGGAGCGAGAGGTTGGGGTTGGGAACGATGAGGCCGGGGTCGAATTCGAGCAGGCCCCCGAGCCCGTCGCAGGTGGGGCAGGCGCCCTGGGGGCTGTTGAAGGAGAAGATCTGGGGCGTCAACTCGGGATAGCTGATGCCGTCCACGATGCAGGCAAGCTTTTCGCTGTAGAGCAGGTCCCTTTTCTCGTCCACGAGGTTGACGAGCACGATACCCTCGGCCTGGCGGAGCGCGGTCTCAATGGACTCGGCCAGCCGCCTTTCAATGCCGGGCTTCACAACGAGGCGGTCGATGATGATCTCGATGTCGTGCTTCTTCTTCTTGTCCATCGGAACCGGTTCGTTCAGGTCCCTGAGCGCGCCGTCCACGCGGGCGCGTACATAGCCCGATGCCGCGGCGGCCATGAGCTCCTTCTTGTACTCGCCTTTCCTGCCGCGCACAATAGGCGCAAGCACCTGGATGCGCGTGTCCCTGGGGAGCGCCATGACCGCGTCGGTGATCTGCTGCACGGTCTGGGCAGCGATCTCCCTGCCGCACTTGTAGCAGTAGGGACGGCCGATCCGGGCGAAGAGCAGGCGGAGATAGTCGTACACCTCGGTCACGGTCCCGACGGTGGACCGGGGGTTCTTGCTCGTCGTCTTCTGTTCGATGGCGATGGCCGGAGAGAGTCCGTCGATGGAATCCACGTCCGGCTTGTCCATCTGGCCCAGGAACTGGCGGGCGTAGGCGGACAGGCTTTCCACATACCTCCGCTGGCCTTCCGCATAGATCGTGTCGAAGGCGAGCGACGATTTCCCGGAGCCGGACAGGCCGGTGATCACGACGAGCCGGTCCCTCGGGATCTCGAGGTCGATGTTCTTGAGGTTGTGCTGGCGGCAGCCTTTAAGGATGATCTTGTCCATAGCGGTGAGAAAACGACATATTACCACCACATCGAGCGGGAGTAAAGGCCTTTGTATGACAGCGGGTCACGTTTCAAGCCTATGCCGCCAAGGTATTTTTGGGGTATGGACAGGTCGCCCGCCTGTGCAATATTGCGCAATTTTTTTGTCGTTCCTCTCGGATCACAGCACCGTCGCCCGCACTCTTCGGTGAACGTAGGCCATGCTTTTTCCCGAAGACAATCAGGGTTTTCAGGCTGTTTATCCGATAAAGAAATGAAGGTCCTGATTCCCGACAAGGTCATTGGAGAGGCGCGGTTCACCAGCTATGTGGTATTCGAGCCGGGCATGCATGCGCATGCACTCAAGCGGCTGTATCTGGAGACCGATCTCCGGAGGGCGGTGGAGCGCGGGGAATTCGTGGTGTTCTATCAGCCCATCCTCTCGCTCGTGACGAACAGTCTCGCCGGGTTCGAGGCACTGGTCCGCTGGCAGCACCCGGAGCGCGGCCTGATTGCTCCCGGCGATTTCATCCCCATGGCCGAAGAGACGGGGATGATCGTGTCCATCGACCGCCTGGTGCTCCGGGAGTCGTGCCGGCAGATGCAGGAGTGGCAGGCCCGGTTCCCGCGAGGCCATCGCCTGTTCGTCAGCATCAACCTGTCGAACAAGCAGATGGTCCAGCCGGACCTGGTGGGATTCGAGCTTCAGGCTCGCGGGCCGTATGCCCGTGTCGGCGAGGACGCCCGACACGAGATCACGGAAAACGTCATCATAGAAACTCCCGAAGAGACGATCGCCATCCTTGCCCAGCTGAAGTCGCTGGGGGTCCAGCTGTACATCGATGACTTCGGGACCGGCTATTCGCCGCTCAGCTACCTCCATCGCCTGCCGATCGACGGGCTCAAGATCGACCGCTCCTTCATCCAGGGAATGGGCGCAAACGGGGAGAACCAGCAGATCGTCAAAATGATCATGCTCCTTGCCCGGGACATGCATATCGGCGTTATCGCGGAAGGGCTGGAGACAGAAGACCAGGTGGCACAGGTCAAGGCTCTTCACTGCGGGTTCGGCCAGGGCTATCTCTTCTCACGGCCGATCGGCTGCGATCAGGCGGGCGGCATGATCTGAGGGGACCCGGAGACCACGACCGTCTGATCCCATGAGGAATCAAACCATATGTTATCATGGTGCGGGAGACGGGCCGTCCGCAGCGTCACCTTGGCAAGCGTCCCCCGGATACCCGCCTTGTGCACAGTTACTTGCCTTCATAACTCTAGAGATTTTTTTATTCCATTGATTTTAAAAAAGTGGTAAGGTGTCACGCGAAGTTAGCGGAAGTCCGCCTTGTTTCAATGGCTAGTCCTTGACGCTGTTTACGTCCGGGCTTGCATGTCTGCTTCTGATCCGGCTCCTTTAACTCCTTTCAAAGGAATGACACGATCTTGGCTAAGATAATCGAAAAAAAACTGCTCCGCACTCCTGACGTGTTCTACTACAAGATCGCCGCTCCGCTCATTTCGAAGAAGGCGCAGCCGGGCCAGTTCGTGATCATCAGGCTCCACGAGAGCGGTGAGCGCATCCCGCTTTCACTTGCCGACATCGATCCGCACGAAGGGACGATCAGCCTGATCGTGATGGCGGTCGGAAAGACCACGGCCGAGATGTCGAAGCTCCAGGCCGGAGACGATGTGCTCGATCTCTGCGGGCCGCTCGGCAATCCCACGCATATCGAACGGTTCGGCAAGGTCATACTCGTGGGAGGCGGTTTCGGAACTGCCCCCCTCTATCCCATCGC
This sequence comes from Nitrospirota bacterium, assembly GCA_035516965.1. Taxonomy (NCBI): domain Bacteria; kingdom Pseudomonadati; phylum Nitrospirota; species Nitrospirota bacterium. The sequence goes on along the minus strand of DATIZR010000116.1, from coordinate 35,577 downwards.
GCGTGCCTTCAAAGCCGCCGGCAACGAGGTCGTCTGCATTATGGGCGCCCGGTCGGCCGATCTGCTGATCTACGAGCAGGAGATGTCGCGGGTGAACGACCGCGTGATCGTGACGACCGATGACGGAAGCAGGGGGCTCAAGGGGCTGGTGACCATGGCCCTGAAGCAGGAACTGGAGAAGCGGGACACGGGTCTGGTGGTGGCCGTGGGCCCGGCGATCATGATGAAAAGCGTCGCGGAAACGACGAGGCCCTTCGGCGTCAAGACCGTGGTCAGCCTGAATCCGATCATGGTCGACGGGACCGGCATGTGCGGCGGCTGCCGGGTGACCGTGGGCAATGAGACGCTCTTCGCCTGCACGGACGGTCCGGAGTTCGACGGGCACCTCGTGGACTGGGACAGCCTGATGAACCGGCTGAAGAAGTACACGGCCGAGCAGAAGGAGTCCTTTGAATCGTGGCGCCAGCGCCACGCGGGCGCACTGTGCGAATAAGGGTCCGTTAACCACCAAATGTGCCAAGATCACACCCGCCTCGCGTCGCCACTCGTAAGCGCCGGGTTCGGGCGAAGGAAGGACCAGAGACCGTTCCCGAGCCGCTTGTTGCTTAGCAACGGCGGCCCTTATTTTCTTCATGGAGGAAGGTTTAACTGCCGTTATGAATTCTGAAGTCAAAAAACCCAAGAAGATCTCCCCGCGGAAAACCCCCATTCCCGAGCAGGACCCTTTGGTCAGGAAGACGAACTTTGAGGAGGTCTGCCTGGGTTACACGGACGAGCTGGCGCTGCAGGAGGCGGAGCGGTGCATTCAGTGCCGGGACCCGAAGTGCGTGGCCGGCTGTCCCGTCCATGTTCCGATCCCGCGGTTCATCAAGGCCGTGAGAGAGGGTGATCTGGACGGAGCCAGCGCCATCATCCGGGAGTCCAACCTGCTGCCGGCGGTCTGCGGACGGGTCTGTCCGCAGGAGAGCCAGTGCGAAAAGAACTGCACGTTGGCAAAGAAAATGGACCCCGTGGGCATCGGCAGGCTCGAGCGGTTCGTGGCGGACCGCGAAATGCGGAACAACGGCTCGAAGCCTCTTGCCCCGGTTCCTCCCACGGGCAGGAAGGTCGCTATTGTCGGGAGCGGCCCGTCGGGCCTTGCGTGCGCCTATGACCTCGCCCGGCTCGGCCATGCGGTCACTATTTTCGAGGCGTTCCATGAGGCGGGAGGCGTTCTCGTCTACGGCATTCCCGAGTTCCGCCTTCCCAAGAAGATCGTTGCCCGCGAGATCGACTCCCTGAAACGCGTGGGGGTGACGATCCAGACCAATGCCGTGATCGGCAAGCTGATCAGCATCGACGAACTGCTGCAGGAGTTCGATGCCTGTTATATCGGCACGGGCGCAGGCCTGCCCCGGTTCATGGGGATCGAAGGCGAGAACCTGAACGGCGTCTACTCGGCCAACGAGTTTCTCACCCGGATCAACCTCATGCGCGCCTACCGCTTTCCGGAATACGACACCCCGGTCCGGCGGGGCGACCGCGTGGCTGTCGCGGGAGGCGGGAACGTGGCCATGGATGCCGCGCGTACCGCCCTTCGCCTGGGCGCGAGAGAGGTCGTGATGATCTACCGCCGCTCGCTGGCCGAACTTCCCGCCCGGCAGGAGGAAGTGCACCACGCCCAGGAGGAAGGCATCCGCTTCGAGCTCTGCACGAACCCGGTCCGGATCATCGGCGAGCAGGGCGACGTGACGGCCATCGAGTGCGTCCGGATGGACCTCTGCGAGCTCGATGAGTCCGGGAGGCGGACCCCGAAGCCGGTTCCCGGTTCCGAGTTCCGCATCCCCGTGGATGTCGTGATCATCGCCGTCGGGACCGGCGCGAACCCGCTCATCGCCCAAAGCACCAGGGACCTCTCGGTCACGAAAAGAAAGTACATCGTGGCCGATGAGGAGACCGGCCGGACCAGCAGGGAGGGTGTCTACGCCGGAGGCGACATCGTGACCGGATCGGCCACGGTCATCTCCGCGATGGGCGCCGGACGAAGGGCGGCAAAGGCCATGCACGCCTATCTGATGCAGAAACATTCCCGGCGGTAGCGGCCGCCCTTTTCCCTTCATGCGCCGGTAGGAATTCTCCCGCGCAGGCGCTGTTTTGCGCCTCTCTTCCGCGGCAATGCATCCCCTTTTCATTCTATAATCAAAATCATTCCCTCCATTTATATTATTTATAGCTAAAATTATTGACAAGGGTTTTTCATTATGATAGTTTTTTTTGGATTTATCGTGCCACCAGATGTTTCTCTGCAGCGGAGGAGAGGCGCTTCACCATGATTGATATCAACGTCTCGGTCCTGTACCAGCTCGCCAACTTCATCGTCCTGCTCATCGTGCTCAACTACATACTGTTCAGGCCGATCCGGCAAGTCATGCTGGACCGCGAGCAGGGTATCAGTTCCGCGCTCGGCGAAGCCAAGTCGGCGCAGGACCGCATGCAGAACCTCCTCGAACAGTACAACGCCTCCCTCGCCGAAGCCAAGCAGAAGGCGGCAGCTACCTTCAACGCCATCTACCAGCAGGGGCTCGACGCCCAGCGTGATATGATCGCCGCCGAGCGCACGAAGGCCGGTGAGATGCTGGACAAGGCGCGCGCCGATGTCGCGGCGGCGGCCGAGAGCGCCCGGGGCGAGCTCAAGAGGGAAGCAGAGCGACTGTCGCAGGAAATTACCTCCAAGCTGCTCGGAAGGGCGGTATAGTCCGGAGGACCGACACCAGAGGTCAAACTGGATCGCTAAACCATGATGATACCCAACAAACTCAAACAGCTTCTTTTCTGCCTGACAATAACCCTGACCGCGGCGTTTGCGTTCGCCGAAGAGGCCGCTGAAGGCGGCCATGAACAGATCACCTTTCTTGGCGACTGGCTTCCTCGTCTGGTCAATTTTGGCATCATCGCTGGCGTGGTCGTCTATTTCATGCGGAAGCCGGTCCGGGACTTCTTCAAGAACCGCTCCCTCGAGATCGCCAAGGCCATCCAGGAATCCAAGGAGGCCCGCGAGCGCTCAACGGCGGCGCTGGCCGAGATGGAGCGAAAGGTCAAGGACCTTGAGGCAGAGACGAGCCGGCTGCTCGAGGATGCCAGGTCCCGCGCCGAGAAGGACAAACAGGCGCTGATCGACGAGGGCAGGAAAATGGTTTCCGACATCGATGCCCAGGTGAAGCAGGGCGTCGACCTGGAAGTCCAGAAGGCGAAGACCGCGTTGCAGGCCGAGGCGTCGATGCTGGCCGTCGACCTCTCGGAAAAGAGCATCAAGGAAAAGATCGGTCCCCAGGACCATGAGCGCATCGTGAAGGAGTATATCACCAAGGTGGGAGGCAGGGGATGATCAGGACCATCGCGAAGCGGTATGCCAAGGCCCTGGTGGAACTGAGCGAGGAGAAAAAATCCGTCGACAAGACCAGGGATGATCTAAGCTCGTTCATCGCGGCGGTGGAATCCGCGCCTTCGATCCAGAAGCTCTTTTCAAGTCCGGTCTTCACGCCCGAGGACAAGAAGGCGGTCATCAGGGAACTCGCCGGGAAGCTGGGTATGCAGCAGACGACCCAGCGGTTCGTGGAGCACCTGGCAGAGACCGGCCGCATCCGGTACGTCAAGGACGTGCACGACGCGTTCCTGGCGCTGCTCTCCGACCGTCAGAACCGGGCCAGCGTGGAGCTGACCACGGCGGCCGCCGTCAGCCCGGCGGAGCTGGCGGACATCAAGAAGAAGCTCGAGGCCATGACCGGCAAGCAGGTGGACATCCAGGCCAGGGTCGACGGATCTCTGATCGGCGGGGCAAAGGCCCGGATCGGGAGCATGATCTACGACGGCACCATCAGCAACCAATTGAACAAGATGCGCGAGCAGCTGGCGAAGTAAATCAAGACAGAAAACAGCCTGTCAGAACACTGACGAGGGCTGTTCCTGCCCATATGCTGTTTGTTATCCGATCAAAGGAGTTAACCGATGCAGATCAAAGCACAGGAAATCAGCGAGATCATCAAAAAGAAGATCTCCAGCTTCGAGAAGAGCGTCGAGGTCGCCGAGGTCGGGACCGTGATCACCGTCGGTGACGGTATCGCCAAGGTCTTCGGCCTCGATAACGTCATGTCAGGCGAGCTCCTGGAATTCCCGGGCGGCGTCATGGGCATGGCGCTCAACCTCGAGGAGGAGAACGTGGGCGCGGTGCTCATGGGCGACGATTCCCGGATCCGCGAAGGCGACATCGTGAAGCGCACGAAGAGGATCGCCGAGGTCCCCGTGGGCGACGCCATCGTGGGCCGCGTGGTGGACGGCATCGGTCAGCCCATCGACGGCAAGGGCCCCATCGTTTCCAAGGAGTTTCGCCATATCGAAGTCATCGCGCCGGGCATCGTCAAGCGCCAGTCGGTACGCGAGTCGCTCCAGACGGGGCTCAAGGCCGTGGACGCCATGATCCCGATCGGCCGCGGCCAGCGCGAGCTCATCATCGGCGACCGCCAGACCGGGAAGACCGCCGTTGCCATCGACACCATCATCAACCAGAAGGGCCAGAACGTCATCTGCATCTACGTGGCCATCGGGCAGAAGCGCTCCACGGTCGCGCAGGTCGTGAAAACCCTCTCTGAACACGGCGCCATGGACTACACCATCATCGTGTCGGCCACGGCGTCCGACCCCGCGCCTCTCCAGTTCATCGCTCCCTACACGGGCGCCACCATCGGCGAATACTTCCGCGACAAAGGCGGCCACGCCCTGATCGTGTATGACGACTTGTCGAAGCAGGCAACGGCCTATCGCCAGCTTTCGCTGCTCCTCCGCAGGCCCCCGGGACGCGAGGCGTACCCCGGCGATGTGTTCTATCTCCATTCCCGCTTGCTTGAGCGCGCGGCGAAATTGTCCGACAAACTGGGCGGCGGATCGCTCACCGCGCTCCCGATCATCGAGACCCAGGCGGGCGACGTGTCCGCTTACATCCCGACGAACGTGATATCCATCACCGACGGACAGATATTCCTCGAATCCGACCTGTTCTACTCGGGCGTGCGGCCGGCCATCAACGTCGGTATTTCCGTGTCGCGCGTGGGCGGCAGCGCCCAGATCAAGGCCATGAAGCAGGTGGCCGGCACGCTCCGCCTTGACCTCGCGCAGTACCGCGAACTCGCGGCATTTGCCCAGTTCGGAAGCGACCTCGACAAGGCCACGCTCGCCCAGTTGAACCGCGGTCAGCGCATGGTCGAACTCCTGAAGCAGGACCAGTACTCGCCACTTCCGGTCGAGCAGCAGATCCTCGTGATCTTCGCGGGGACCAACGGTTATGTGGATGAAGTGCCGGTGAATGCCGTGAAAAAGTTCGAGGCTGAACTCCTGAGGTTTGCGGTAAGCAAGCACCAGGCGCTGCTTTCCGACATCAAGAGCAAAAAACAGATCGATGACGACCTCAAGACGCGCATCAAGAGCGCCATCGAAGAGTTCAAGAAGACGTTTACGGCATAGAAGCAGCGCAGGGTGCAATCCACATTTTTCCGTTTGCATTTTGCGATTGAGGGGTATCAATGCCCAGCTTACGAGACATCAAAAGAAAGATCACGAGCGTCAAAAAGACGCAGCAGATCACCAAGGCCATGAAGATGGTGGCTGCGGCGAAGTTGCGACGCGCCCAGGACCGGGTGATCGCGGCCAGGCCGTACTCCCGCAAGATGCTCGCCGTGATCGCCAACTTGGCCGGACGCGTCGAGCGGGCGCAGCATCCGCTCCTGGCCAAGCGGGAACCGAAAAAGGTCAAACTCGTGGTGCTCACTTCGGACCGCGGGTTGTGCGGGGCATACAACACCAATATCCTGCGTAAAGCCGTCGAGGCGACCAAACAGTTCAAGGCCGAGGGCAAGGAAGTGTCGATCAATGTCGTGGGGAGGAAGGGAAGAGACTTTTTCCGCAAACGTTCGGCGTACACGCTCGGGAAGGTGTGGTCAGACCTCGGCACGATCGATTATGACAAGGCCGCCGACGTGGGCAGGAACATCGTCGAGCGGTTCTCCGCCGCGGATACCGATGAAGTCTATCTCCTCTACAACGAGTTCAAGAGCGTGATCCAGCAGAAGGTGACGCTCGAGAAGCTCCTGCCCGTCGAGCCGCCCGCGGAATCGGACCCCTTCATGGCTGCAGTCGATTATCTGTACGAGCCGAACCCGGAGGCGATCCTGAGTTCGATCCTGCCCAAGCACATCGAGGTGCAGGTGTACCGTGCCATGCTCGAAAGCCAGGCGAGCGAGATGGGCGCCCGCATGACGGCCATGGACTCGGCCACGCGGAACGCCAAGGATATGATCGAACGGCTGACGCTCAAGTTCAACAAGCAGCGGCAGGCGGCGATCACCAAGGAGATCTCGGAGATCGTGGGCGGCGCGGAAGCGTTGAAATAAGTCAATCATTCATTGCGAATTATTCATTCGTAATTGTTTCTCAACAGGGGGTTATGAAATGAGCACTGGAAAAATCGTACAGGTCATGGGCGCGGTGGTGGACTGCGAGTTCCCCGTCGGAAGCCTTCCCCAACTCATGAACGCGCTCAGGATAGACCAGGCCGCGGACAAGGACCTCGGGACGCCCGAGACCCATCTCACGCTCGAGGTTGCGCTGCACCTCGGCGAGAACCGGGTACGTACGGTGGCCATGTCGTCCACCGACGGTCTCATGCGCGGCATGAAGGTCAACGACACCGGCAAGGCCATTTCCATGCCTGTGGGCAAGGAAGTGCTGGGCCGCATCATGAACGTGATCGGAGAGCCCGTGGATGAACTGGGGCCGATCACCACCAAGGACACACTGCCCATCCACCGGTCCGCACCGATGCTCGAGGAACTGGACCCCTCGAAGGTGCTTTTCGAAACGGGCATCAAGGTTGTTGACCTTCTCGCTCCGTACACCAAAGGCGGCAAAACAGGACTCTTCGGCGGCGCGGGCGTGGGCAAGACCGTTTTGATCATGGAACTCATCAACAACGTGGCCAAGCAGCATGGCGGCTACTCCGTGTTCGCAGGCGTGGGCGAGCGTACCCGTGAGGGAAACGATCTTTGGGCCGAAATGAAGGAGTCGGGCGTTATCAACAGAACGGCTCTGGTCTACGGCCAGATGAACGAGCCGCCGGGAGCGAGGCTCCGCGTCGGTCTCTCGGCCCTGACCGTCGCCGAGTATTTCCGCGATACCATGGGACAGGACGTGCTCCTGTTCGTTGACAACATATTCCGGTTCACCCAGGCGGGTTCCGAAGTGTCGGCGCTCCTCGGCCGCATGCCGTCGGCCGTGGGTTATCAGCCGACCCTCGGTACTGAAATGGGCGCACTCCAGGAGCGCATCACCTCCACGAAAAAAGGGTCCATCACCTCGGTGCAGGCCATCTACGTTCCTGCCGACGATTTGACCGACCCGGCGCCGGCAACGGCGTTCGCGCACCTGGACGCCACAACGGTGCTTTCCCGTCAGATCGCAGAGCTCGGCATCTACCCCGCCGTGGACCCGCTCGATTCGACGTCCCGCATCATGGACCCCCATGTGGTCGGTGAAGAGCATTACGCCGTTGCGCAAAGGGTGCAGCTCGTGCTCCAGCGGTACAAAGAGCTCCAGGACATCATCGCGATCCTGGGTATGGATGAACTTTCCGACGAGGACAAGCTCGCCGTGTCCCGCGCCAGAAAGATCCAGCGCTTCCTGTCACAGCCCTTCCAGGTTGCCGAGGCCTTCACCGGCACGCCGGGCAAGTATGTGCCACTGAAGGAGACGATCAAGGGCTTCAAGGAAGTGGTGGACGGCAAGATGGATGACATCCCCGAGCAGGCCTTCTACATGGTCGGCCCCATCGAGGAAGTTTTCGAGAAAGCCGAGAAGCTCGGATATAAGCGGTAAGCGCTCCGGAAGGAGCTCCCCAGCAGGGTTTGCTCATTGAGTACCGAGGACGGGAAAAAGAAAATGGTCGCTGAAAAAGGAAAGATGCTCCTCGAGATCGTTGCGCCGAGCCGCCAGGTAGTCAGGTCGGAGCGTGTCGATGAAGTCATAGCGCCGGGCAGCGAGGGCGAGTTCGGGGTTCTGCCGGGCCACACGCCCTTCCTGACCACGCTCAAGATCGGCATGCTTTCCTACCGGGAGGGCGCGAACTGGCATCATCTGGCCGTCGATTGGGGATACGCGGAGGTCGGAGCGGACCGCGTCGTGATCCTGGCCGAGGGCGCCGACCGCGCCTCTGATATCGATCTCGCCGAGGAGCGGATCGCGAAGGAACGGGCCGAAAAGGCCCTGAGCGAGAAGCTTGAGCAGAAGGACTACGAGAAGGCCCGCGTCGACCTGCTCCGGGCCATGATCAGGATACAGGTCGCCGAACAGCACGGCCAAAAATAGCCGGAGCAGGCTCCGCATCAATCGAATTGTCCAGAAGGCAGACCCCGGTCTGCCTTCTGTTTTTTCTCCCCTGCCCGCCCCCTGCCAAATGGCTCTTGCATATTTGCCTGAAAAGCAGTACACTTCGTTCGCTGCATCATTTTGACATAATCCCCGCGGCCCGAACGGGTCCCGGTACAAGGGAGTTGATCATGAGAACCATTCCTGCTGTTGCTTTCGCAATCATTGTTACCCTGGCATCCGCCGCCGCACCGGCCAAGCCCGTGGACGCAGCGGCGCCCTCCCCCGGCACAGCGATGCCGTCCCCGTCGGAGCGGTCCGGTGAAGGTGCGCTTTCCGGCAAGGTTGTTGAGACCATGAACGCGGGCGGATACACCTATGTCTGCGTCCAGAAGAGCGGGAAAAAGACCTGGGTCGCCGTACCGGAGACGCAGGTGAAGGTCGGCGAGAATGTGACGTTCCAGCCCGGACAGGAGATGAAGGGTTTTACGAGCAAATCGCTCGGAAGGTCCTTCGACTCCATCATTTTTTCGGGCGGCATTGCGAACGAAGCATCGGCCGGCGACCAGGGTAAAACGGTCGACACGAACCACGGCGGAAGCAAGGCAGCCGTCGTCAAGACAACGGAGAAGATCAAGGTCGAAAAAGCCGAGGGCGCAAACGCGTACACGGTGGCAGAGATCTTCGCACAGAAGGCGAAGCTGGACCAGAAGACCGTGGTGGTCAGGGCCAAGGTGGTGAAGGTCTCGGCGAACATCATGGGGAAAAACTGGATCCATCTGCAGGACGGCACCGGCGACGCGTCCAAGGGAACCAACGATCTCGTTGCCACATCCGATGACCGGCCTGAAGTGGGGGTCGTGGTCACGGCGAAGGGAACGGTTGCTAAGGACAAGGACTTCGGTGCCGGATACAAGTACACCGTGATCATGGAGAAGACCAGTATCCAGAAGTGATGCCGGACAGAAGCACAGAGCACTTTCAGAAGCCCCGTGCCCGGCACGGGGCTTTTTTTATCGGACGGCAGGGGATGGGCGACGGGCCGACGCCCGCCGTCGGAGTTTACTTTTGCCGTTGAATCGGGCATAATGATCGCACCGTCGGGGACGGGATGCGGGGGCATCATCAACCAGCGGACCCATTGCGGGCATCAGGCGGTTCACGGTTCGCCATCAGCGGGCATCACGAAGGAGATCGAGATGAAGAGTGGAACGAAGAATGCAAAATTGAACGCCTGGGTGAACGAGGTGGCGGACCTGTGCAAGCCCGACGCGCTCTACTGGTGCGACGGGTCGAAGGCGGAGTACGACCGGATGATGACGCTCATGCAGGAGCGAGGCATGGCGATCCCGCTCCCGAAGAGGCCGAACAGCCATCTCTTCCGCACCGACCCCAGCGATGTCGCACGCGTCGAAGACCGCACCTATATCAGCACGCGCTCGCAGGACGAGGCAGGCCCGACGAATAACTGGGTCAGGAGCGACGACCTCAAGAAGACCATGCTCGGCCTGTACCGCGGCTGCATGAGGGGCCGAACCCTGTACGTCATTCCGTTCTCCATGGGGCCCGTCGGTTCGCCCATCTCCAAGATCGGCGTGGAGATCACGGACAGCCCCTACGTGGTCTGCAACATGCACATCATGACCAGGGTCGGCGCGAAGGTGCTCGAGGTCCTCGGCGAACAGGGCGAGTTCATCCCCTGCCTCCACTCCATCGGCGCGCCGCTCGAGAAGGGACAGAAGGACTCCCTGTGGCCCTGCGCGCCCATCGAACAGAAGTACATCAGCCATTTTCCCGAGGAGAATCTGATCTGGTCCTACGGCTCGGGCTACGGCGGCAATGCCCTGCTCGGGAAGAAGTGCCTCGCCCTCCGGATCGCCTCGAACATCGCGAGGAAGGAAGGCTGGATGGCCGAGCACATGCTGATCCTGAGGCTCACCAGCCCCGCGGGCAGGCGCTATCACATCGCGGCGGCGTTCCCCTCGGCCTGCGGCAAGACGAACCTGGCCATGATGCAGCCTTCGCTCAAGGGCTGGAAATGCGAGTGCATCGGCGACGATATCGCCTGGATGAAGATCCGCGGCGACGGGAGGCTCCATGCCATCAATCCCGAGAGCGGCTTCTTCGGCGTGGCTCCCGGCACCTCCTACGACACGAACCCCATGGCCATGGACACGCTCAAGCGGGACGTCATCTTCACGAACTGCGCGCTCACGGACGACGGCGACGTTTGGTGGGAAGGCATGACCGAGAGTTCGCCTTTCCATACGATCGACTGGAAGGGACGCGACTGGACGCCCGCGAGCACGGAGGACGCGGCGCACCCGAACGCCCGCTTCACCGCGCCGGCGCGGCAGTGCCCGGTCATCTGCCCGGACTGGGAAGACCCCGAGGGCGTGCCCATCGACATCTTCATCTTCGGCGGCAGGAGGAGCAGCGTGGTTCCTCTCGTGTACGAGGCCGTGTCCTGGGACCACGGCGTGTTCCTGGGCGCCACGGCCGCCTCGGAGACGACTTCGGCGAACATCGGTGCGGTCGGCAACCTGCGGCGCGATCCCTTTGCCATGAAGCCCTTCTGCGGCTATCACATGGGTGACTATTTCCATCACTGGCTCAGCATGGGCGACCGGTTGGGGTCCAAGGCCCCGCGGATCTTCTATGTCAACTGGTTCCGCAAGAGCGGCGAGGGCAAGTTCCTCTGGCCTGGGTTCAGCGACAACAGCCGCGTGCTCAAGTGGATGTGCGAGCGCGTGGACGGCACGGCAGGGGCCAGGGAAACGCCGATCGGTCTCATGCCGAAGGAGGGAGACCTCGATCTCAGCGGTCTCTCGATCCCTGCGGGAAGCATGAAGGCCCTGATGGACGTGGACCTCTCAGCATGGAAGGCCGAGATCCCGGACATCGAGCAGCACTTTGCGGTGTTCGGGAACCGGCTGCCGGATCGGCTCAAGAAGCAGCTCGAGGAGATGAGGAAACGGCTTCGTTAGTCCGGCATGATCACCCGGGCGCCTGTTGACCGGAGGGCGCCGAGTCACCGATTTTCACGGGACCGAAGGGGCAGGGCCACGAATTTTTTACAGGGGTTTGTCCCCGCGTCCACCTGTGCTAAATTGTTAGCAGCAGCTATTTCTTCTCTTCGGGTCAGCACGTCGGAAGGTATCTATGGATCCTTCATCGGAACGGATTGCATCATCTCTGCGCACCGAAACACCCGCCCGGCAGAAAGCGCTCGTGAACGTACTGGGCGTGGTGTACCTCCATATGAAGACCGAGGACGGCGGCGACCTCTACCTCACCCGGTACGCCGAACCCCACCAGGAGCACCTCGACATCCAGAACTGGTACGAAGAAGACTGGTTCACGCAGAACCGCGTCAGGCTCCTGGGCACCAGCTCGGTGTACCGCGTCCCGACGCGTCCCGTGGCGGGGACGAGTCTCGACCTCGTGGTCAAGAACTGCCGCGTGGGCGAGGACGTCCCGATCAACACGCACACGCTTGAGGACTTTGTGAGCGCAGAATTCAACAGCCCCTGGGAGGAGTTCGCCCTGGTCATGGAGATGGCGGACAAGCAGGTCGGCCAGCGGCTCGAGTGGATCAGGGCGCAGCGGCCCCTGGCCATCTACGTGCCGCCCCAGCGGATGCAGCTCTGGCAGAGCGGACGGTCCCGGGCGAAGATCAACCGCATCCGCGCGCGCCATCCCGGCGTCGATCTCGACATTCTGAAACAGTACAAGCTCGTGTACGAATGGATCCGCGGCAAGAACCTCATCGAGATCTTCGAACACATCAAGCTCGAGCTCCCCGACATCGTGCACCACCTGCAGGCTATGCAGAAGAAGGCCTTCGACGACCTGAGCAAAAAAGGCTACCACATGGCCGACATGAAGCCGGAGCACGTCATTATCCATGAGGACGACTGCGAGCGCATCGAAGAGGCAGGCAGGCACAGGGGCCCCGACGCGGCACAGCAGCAGGTGGACGCCCTTTACCGGCTGCTGAACGGCGGGAACTATTCCGTGATCGACTACGAGCTGCTGTTCCGCACGCCCGAACACGAGGACCGGGTCAAGGCGTCGCGGCGCCACTCCTACCTGGATGACGTCCGCGACCGGCTCAAGCCGACGCCCCTCCCGCAGCACCTCTCGCGCACCGAGATCTTCGGCGTTCCCTACATCGCCGGCCACGCGGAAAGCACCGGCGGCCGCATGTGGGTCGTGGGGAGGAACGCGAGGCTCTTCGACTACTTCCTCCCCGAGCGCTGGCGCAAGACGCCGTCCCTCAGCCTGTCCGACACGAACGAGGTCTTCTACACGGTCACGAAGGACAACATCCACCTCGTCTGGAAGACCTCCCGCGTGGGCGAGTTCCCGGCAGATGCCAAATACAGCAGGGAGGAGGTAGAGAAGATCAGGCGCTTCGGGATCAACAGCCCCTTCGAGGAGTTCGCCCTCTCGCAGGCTCTGAACGCGCTGGGGGTCCATGCGGTCTATGTGCGCGCGGTCTACATGACGGGAAGCCTCAAGGTCGAACTGTCGAGCGATCCGCGGAAGTACCGGTCCCATGCGGAGATCGTCGACAGCGATGGCAATCCCGCCTTGGATGCGCAGCACAACTACATCACGATCCGCGGCTATTACAACGGCCCCGACGAATGGGTGTCAGAGCACGAGGAGACGTCGCTGCTCACGCCGATCGACCTGCAGCGCGCCGTCCGCAGGAACATCATCACAGAAGCGGAAAGCGCCGGCAATCTCGAAAAGGTCAAGGAGCGGCTGCGGGCGGTCGGCTATGACGGGTCGCTCCTGAAGGAGAACGACCTCCTGCTCGCCCTCGACTCGCGGGGGCAGGTCGTGAGAGAGAAGGATGGACAGCCGGACGTCATTATCTGCAATTTCGAGATCCTTTGGAAGACGGCCTAGCCGGGTCGGGAACGGCAGCGATAGAAGAAGATGCCTGGCGCGCTCCGTCTCCCAGGGGGAGGGGCTCTCCGGTGCGCGGCTCTCCCGGCGGTGCTCACGCATGAGAAGGTCGATCATGAAAAAAATCCTGCCGCTCCTGGCCGTCCTGCTGCTCTGCGGCTGCAACGCCCAAAGAACCATGCTCTATCATCCCAGCTCCCATATGCCTTCCCCGGCGGCGCTCGCTGCCGACCGCATCCAGTTCTGGCCGTCCGGCGGGAGCGGCTATCGGGGCTTCATCGGAACAGCCCCGATCGCGGCTGTCAAGGGTACGATCGTCGTCTTTCATGGCAATGCCGGGAACGCGGCCGACAGGGCGTACTACGTGAATCCCCTTTCCGTACTCGGGTACCGGGTGGTCCTCGCTGAATATCCGGGATACGGAGCGCGTGCGGGAAAACCGGGCGAAGCGTCATTTGTGAGTGACGCGCTTGAGACGGTGCGCCTGGCCTATGAACGCTACGGGAAACCTGTCTACCTGCTGGGCGAATCCCTAGGTTGCGGTGTCGCGGCTGCGGTCGCCGGGAATAAGCCTTCTCTCATCGACGGCATCCTGCTCATCACGCCCTGGGACACACTCCTGTCCGTTGCTCAGGAAAAATTCCCCTGGCTTCCCGTCCGGCTCATCGTGAGTGACGCCTATGACAGCGTCGGGAACCTTAAGGCCTACCAGGGGCGCATCGCGGTTGTCGGAGCCGAGAACGACAGGGTGATCCCGATACACCATGCGAGAGCACTCTATGACGCGCTGCCGGGACGCAAACGGATGTGGACGATCAAAGGAGCCGGACATAACGACTGGCTGGATGCTGTTGATCTTGTCTGGTGGCGGGAGATCATTGGTTTTGCAGCAGGGAGCAATGGGGGTGAAGCGGCAGGAGACAGGGCAGTATGACGGGAACATAGACGGGCGATGACCAGTAACGTGCGCGGAAGGACACCGGGCAGCTCAAAGACGAGTCACAGGACCTTGTTCAAAGCTCAGCCGCCACGTTCGGCAGTTTCATGACGGACAGGGAATTCACCTGGTTCCATGAAAACCTGAGCAAGGCAAAGGCGCTGCTGATCTTCCCGAAGATCATCAAGGCGGGATTCTTCTGGGCAGGCTCGGGCGGGAACGGTGTGCTGGTCGTCCGGGACGAGCGGACCGGAGAATGGAGCCAGCCTGTGTTTTACTCGATCGGGTCGGTCAGCTTCGGTCTCCAGATCGGCGCTGAGGATGCCGAGGTGATCATGTTCGCCATGAGCAGGAAGGCGATCGATTCGCTCTATGCTTCTTCCTTCAAGTTCGGAGCGGAAACGTCTGTTGCCGCAGGGCCGCGCGGCCTGGGCGCGAAAAAAGTGCTGACGGCGGACTTCATCTCCTTTGCCAAGGCGCGGGGCCTGTACGCAGGGCTGGACCTGGAGGGCTCGGGTATCATGGTCCGGGATGACCTGAACAGAGCCTACTACGGAAAAGAACTGCGACCGATCCAGATCATCCTGGAACGGACCGTAAGCAATGAGCATTCAAGAACGCTCCTGGATGCGCTGAAAAAGGCGGGAAAGTGATCCCGCCGCAAAGCGCGATTTCATACCATTCCATCCGGCATGCCCCGCATGCAAGAAGGGAGATCCCGGCAACCGAGTTCCGGGATAGTCCGCAAGATCAACAAACATGGCCGGGATCACCTCGCGGCCTTGTTTTTTTCGCCCTCTCCAGCATGCCCTTTCGGCTGCCTTGAGCAACTGCTATTTCGATTTGCGCAGAAGCCTTTCTTCTGTTAAACTTCGGTTGACTTACG
Organism: Nitrospirota bacterium; assembly: GCA_035516965.1. Classification (NCBI taxonomy): domain Bacteria; kingdom Pseudomonadati; phylum Nitrospirota; species Nitrospirota bacterium. The sequence continues at coordinate 20,446 of DATIZR010000116.1, read as the reverse complement.
TATGAAGCCAGTGGCCGCCGTTCCTCGGCGGGTAGCCATCCAATTTCAGCGCGCAATCCGGAGCTGGACCCATGGAAGAAAAAACAGCTGGTTCGAACAAGGGATACCAGAAACAGGTCAAGAAGGAAGTGGCGCAGCCGAAGCCGAAGAAGAACGTCACGCCCGATTACTCTTCTCCGCTGGCGAAGAAGTGGCCCGCCCTCATTGAAGCGATCGAGAAGGGCGATGCCGGGGCCGTCCAAAAGCTGATTGAAGAGGGCCTCAATGTGAACCTGGCGCGCTCCGGCGTCACGCCGCTGATGGTCGCCGCTTCGAAAGGCCAGGAAGAGATCGCCCGGGTCATCATCGAGGCCGGCGTGAACATCAACGAGAAGAATGATGACGGATGGAACGCACTGCACAAGGCGGCTCATGACCAGCCGGGCACCGGGATCGTCGAGCTCCTGCTGGAATCAGGCATCGACAGCGAAGCAAAGGACCGCTCCGGCAAGACCGCGCTCATGCTGGCCGAGGAGCGGAAGCACGGTGACATCGTACGCGAGATCAAGAAACACCAGGGACAGTTGCAGACCGACGCCAAGGAGTGGACGGCATTCCTGCACACGGCCGAGGGAAAACCCTTTCGGCTGAAGGGGCGACTCGATACGTTAACCTCCTACACGCCTCTGTGGTGGCTGCCCCTTGCAGCTCTGGGCGGCGCCGGACTTGTCGCCGGTTTTTTTCTCGGCATGGTGAGGTCAGTCGTCGTTGGAGCGATAGCAGGCCTTCTGGTTGTCGCCGGCTACTATCTGCGGATGACGATGCTCCGGAAGTATCTCGAAAAGGTCGGGCCCCTGCCTGAGCTGGATATCCACCTGCTGCGCCAGAAGAGGAGGACCGGGGAGCCGATCATGGCCCCGGGAGCGCGCAGGATACCGGAGGCCGCCGATGAACTGTTGCCGGCATCACCGGATCTGTCGGAGGGCTCATCCCCGTCCGAAACAGGTGTATTGACCGCATCTGTTGAAGATGCGGAACTTCGGGCGCCATCCGGGTTTTTCAGGAAAGTAGACCTGAAGAACGTCGTGTTCGCGGGGCTCGCGATCGTCCTTATCGCCCTCCTTGCCTTTGCCGCGGTGAAAAAGGAATCCCTCGCGAAGTGGTATTTCACGAAAAAGCTGCAGCACAGGGGCATTCCCCTTACCGGGCGGGCGTTCCTGGATGCGGTGTCGAAGAATGACGGGGAGGCGCTGGAACTGTTCATCAAGGCCGGTATCGCGGGCGACGCGACGAACGATAAGGGGCAGACAGGGCTCATCATTGCCGCCGAACAGGGACATGCGGAACACCTCCACCAACTCGTCAGGCTGACCCCTGCCCTGCTCGATCAGCCGGATGCGAGCGGAATGACGCCCCTGATGACGGCTGCGTACAACGGCCATGAAGAATTCGTCCAGTCACTCGTGGAGTCCGGCGCGGATGTCAACCATATCGTCCAGGGTCAGGAGGGCGCGGCCTCTGCACTGCAGGCTGTGCTGGACGCCCCCGATTTTCAGGAAGAGCATTTGCGGATCATGCAATATCTCCTGCAAAAAGGAGCCGATGTGAAGGGGCGGAACGCTGCGGGCCGTTTCCCCCTGCAGTTTGCCGCTGCTCATGACCGCCTTGAGGCCGCGATGGAGCTCAGGGAAAAAGGGGCGGACGTGAATGATGCCGATCTCAGGGGGGAGACAGCCTTGCGGGTGGCCGCCTGCAGCGGATACACGGATTTCATCACGTTCCTCATAGACCAGGGGGCTGACGTGAAGACCGCGACCGCCGACGGTCAGACCCCGCTCATGTGCGCCGCCCATGAGGGCCATGTTGACAGCGTTACAGCGCTCATCGCCAGGGGAGCGGACATCAACGCAAAGGCCGCGCAGGGATCGACGGCCTTGACCGAAGCCTCTCTGGCCGGCAACGGGGAGATCGTAAAACTGCTTTTGGAGAAGGGGGCGGACCCCGGCTCTGGATATGTTCCTGAGCCGTACCGGGCCCTGAAGGGGAGCGTTGTTGCGATCAATGTAAAAAGGAGGGCAATGCGTGATGTGCTGAAGCGCATCGCCGATGCCGCCGCCCAGGACGGCTACACGATCAAATATGATCCAGCCCTGAATCAGAAAACCACACTGGCGGTGAGAGCACCGTGGAACGTGGTCCTGAACAAGCTGGCGAATAAAGATCATTTGTTCCTGCTCATCAAGGAAAAAGAGGTCCAGATCGTACCTTTTCATACGCCGGTGATCAGGTAAAGGCCTGAATGGTCCACGGGACCTGCAGCCTGCCTGCCCGATAGCGAATGCCCCTTCCAGTACAAGACTCCCTCCCCTTGCCAGATAGACGCTCCCCGGCGAATAATGTACCGCTCCGTCACGTCCTTGCGGACGCAAAGAGTAGCACGCCCGGCCTCGAACTCCCGCCCGACATTGGGGGGCGTTCGCGAGCCTGCGAAGAGGCCGGGGAATACTTCTCCGGCTCTTTTACGGTGATACAATAGAGTCAGGAGATGAGTTTTACCGGATCATCAGCGGCTAACAAGAAGGCAGCCATGAAAAACCAGCAGATCGCGAATATATTCACCGAGATCGCCGAACTCCTCGAGCTGAAGGGCGAGAATGTGTTCCGCATCCGCGCCTACCGGAGGGCCGCGCAGAACATGGACGGACTGTCACGGGACGTCGCCGCCCTGTCCCGGGAGGAGCTGGAATCCATTCCTGGCATAGGCAAGGACCTCGCCGGCAAGATCCATGAGTATCTGGACACGGGGAAGATCGCAAAGCATGAGGAACTGAAACAAGAGATCCCCGGGGGCGTGCTGCAGCTCTTGAGCGTGCCCGGGCTCGGACCGAAGAAGGCGAAGATGCTGTTCGACAGGCTCAAGGTCACGAGCGTCGAAGAACTCGCAGCGGCGATCGACCAGGGCAGGCTGGCGGGCCTGCCGGGCATCCAGAAGAAGACGGTAGAGAACATTCTGAAGGGGATCGACCTGATCAGGCGGGGCACGGAACGCACGCCGCTGGGCCGCGCGCTGCCGCTTGCCCGGGACATTGTCGCACGCATGAAGGAGGGCTCGCCCGTTGACCGGATCGAGATTGCCGGGAGCATCAGGCGATGGAAAGAGACGGTGAAGGACATCGACATCCTTACCACGTCGAAGAGACCCGAGGCCGTGATGGACGCATTCGTGAAGCTTCCGCACGTCAGCCGCGTGCTGGCCCAGGGCGAGACGAAATCATCGGTCATCACCGATGACGGCATCCAGGTGGACCTCCGGGTGGTCGGCGAGGATTCGTTCGGCGCCGCGCTCCAGTATTTCACGGGCGGCAGGCAGCATAATATCAGGCTCCGAGAGATGGCCGTGCGCAAAGGCCTCAAGATCAACGAGTATGGCGTGTTCAGGGAGCCGGGCGAGACGAGGGTGGGCGGGAAAAAAGAAGAGGATATCTACAAGGCGCTCGGTCTGCTCATGATGACGCCGGAACTCCGGGAGGACACGGGCGAGATCGAGGCGGCGCTCGCCGGCCGTCTTCCTGACCTAGTGGCGCTTGCGGATATCAGGGGCGATCTTCACGTGCATACGAACTGGTCCGACGGGAGCCACGACCTCGACACCGTCACCGAGGCCGCCAGGAAAAAGGGATACGAGTACATCGCCGTCACGGACCACACAAAGGGTCTCGGCGTTGCTCACGGCCTCGATGAAAAGAGGCTCACCGACGAGATCAGTCTGATCGATGACGCGAACAGGCGTCTTTCCGGATTCAAAATCCTGAAGGGCACCGAGATCGACATCCGCTCCGACGGCAGGCTTGACCTTCCCGATGACGTGCTGGAACGGCTGGACATCGTCGTGGCCTCGGTCCATTCCGGGCTCGGCCAGACGCAGGACCAGATCACGAAGCGGATCCTTTCAGCGATCAGGAACCCGCAGGTGAGCGTGATCGCCCATCCGACCGGCAGGCTGATCGGAGAGCGCGACGCTTATGCCGTGGACATGGAGGCGGTGCTCCGGGAGGCCGCGAAGTACGGCGTTGCCATGGAGATCAATGCCTATCCGCTCAGGCTCGATCTGAACGATCTGCATGCCAGGATGGCGACAGGGTACGGCGTGCCGTTGGTGATCAGCACGGACGCGCACATCGCGAGCCAGTTCGACAACATGGTCTACGGCGTGGCGACTGCGAGAAGAGGATGGGTCGGGAAGAAAGACGTGCTGAACTCTCTGCCTTATGATGAGCTCAGGGAACGACTCTGGGCCATGCGGGAGAAGAAGTCGGCCCGTGCAGAGGGGGTCAGCGGCCTGGCGCAGACGCCGCCGACAGCCCGGAAAGAAAAGAGAAAGAACAGGGCATGAAAACCCGATCGGCCTTCTTCCCCGTGCGCCGGCGACACGCGAACGGGAAGAGGCCGGAAGCCGGCAATCCGGCCTCTCCGCCCGAGAAGGCAGGAACCGGCGCGTGCTCCGTCGTGACGATCGTCATCCCTACCTGATATCGCAGGGCCGGTAGCGTTCCTCGAGTTCCGCCTCGAGCTTCTTGAAATCTCCCTTGCCCTTGGCCCTGATCACCACCCGCCGGTAGCCTTCCTTTACCCCCTCGTAGGAGGTGAGGATTCCCTGGAGCCGGAAGCCGTGTTTCCTGATGACATCCGCCACGTCCTTGATCGTGCCCGCCCGGTCCCCGATCATGACGCATACGCGGTGGCCGCCGTGGCGCACGCCGGTGATGTCCACGAGGGCCCGGAAGATGTCCTTGTCGGTGATGATGCCGACAAGCCGCTCCTCTTCCAGCACGGGCAGGCAGCCGATGTTCCGGTCCAGCATGATCATGGCGGCCTCCTCCACGGGAGCGTCGGGGCCCGTCGTGGTCACCTTCGTCTTCATGATGTCCCGGACCTTCGTTTTTGCCAGCAGGTAGTGGAGCTCGTAAATGTCGAGGGCCGTGGCCTTGGAAGGGCTGAATTCCTTGATGTCCCGGTCGGACAGGAGCCCCTTGAGCCTGTTGTTCTTCATGACCGGCAGGTGCCTGATCTTATGCTCCTTCATCATCGAGATCGCATCGGAAAGGTAATCGTCGTGGTCAAGGATGATGACCTTCTCGGTCATCCAGTCTGATACGAACATGGGTCACCTCCGGCGGAAATGGCAAATTCAAAATCTCAAAATCCAAACCGCGCTCGAAATGGAATGTAAAAAAGCGTTCATGCGGGTTTGCTCGGGATTTCGACGTGCGAACTTCGATCACGGCGTCCGTCACATTCCCAGATAGGCTTTTCTCACGTGCTCGTTGTCCAGCAGGACCTCGCCCCGGTCCTCGAGCACCACCCTGCCCGTTTCGAGCACGTAGCCGCGTCCCGCGATCTTGAGCGACTGAAACACATTCTGCTCCACCAGCATGACCGTCACGCCCTGCTCCCGGATCCGGTCGATGATCTCGAAAATCGACTTCACCAAGAGAGGGGAGAGTCCGAGCGACGGTTCGTCGAGCAAGAGCAGCGTCGGATCGCCCATGAGTCCCCGCGCGATGGCCAGCATCTGCTGCTCGCCGCCGGACATGGTCCCGCCCAGCTGCTTTTCCCGCTCCTTCAGCCGCGGGAACAGCGCGAACGCCCTGCTTATGTTCTCGCTGCGCTTTTTTCGCGCCCTGCCGCCGTAGGAGCCCATCCTGAGATTCTCGATGACCGACATCTGCGGGAAGATCCTCCTGCCTTCAGGCACCTGGACGATCCCGAGTTCGACCACCTCGTGGGCCTCCAGCCCGGCCAGGTCGACTCCCTCGAAGGTGATGCGGCCAGCGCCGCGCGGCACCAGGCGCGAGATGTTCTTGAGGAGCGTGGATTTGCCCGAACCGTTCGTCCCCACGACCGTGACGATCTCCCCTTCGTGCACCTCGAGGCTCACGTCCCACAGGACCGGGAGGTCGCCGTAGCTGAAGCTCAGGTTCTCCACTTTAAGCATTGCCGGCTCCGAGATAGGCCTGGATCACGGCGTCGTTCGAAACGACCTCCTGGGGATTTCCCTCGACGAGCTTCTCGCCCGAGTTCAGGACCACGATCCGGTCGGAGATGCGCATGATCGCCCGCATATTGTGTTCGATGACGATTTGGGTGATGCCGAGCTTTTTGATGTTGAGGATCAGTCCGATGATCTCCTCGCTTTCGGCCGGGTTGAGCCCGCCCATGACCTCGTCCAGCAGCAGCAGCTTGGGCCGGGTGGAAAGGACACGGGCCACTTCCAGTTTCTTGCGCTCGCCGATGGGCAGGCAGCCCGCGAGGTCGCCGGCCCGGTGGTCGAGCCCGACGGTCCTGACCTGCTCCATGGCCATCGCGCGGGCCTTCGTGAGGGAATTGGTGCGGCACAGGGCGCCGACCATGACGTTGTCCACGACGGTCATCTTGGCGAGCGGCCGCACCTTCTGCCAGGTGCGCGCCATGCCGAGCTTGCACACGGCATCCGGGTGCAAGCCGTTCATGCGCCTGCCGTCGAAGACGATCTCCCCCCGGGATGGAGGATAATAACCCGTGATGCAGTTGAACAGCGTAGTCTTGCCCGCGCCGTTCGGGCCGATCAGACCCAGTATCATGCCCTGGTCCACCGAGAAGGAGACGTTGGCATTCGCGGCCAGGCCGCCGAAGAACTTGCTGACGCGATTGATTTCGAGGATGACCGTCACGGTGTCTCCCTTCATTTGCACGACGCCTCGCTTCGTTTCCGTGCAGCGAACTTTCTGAGAAAGCCGAGAATTCCGTCGGGCATGAACAGGATCACGACGACCAGAAGGATGCCGTAGATCAGGACGTGGGCGTGCGACAGCTGCTCCTTCAGGAAAGAGCCGAACGCGGAATCCTCCCTGACCAGGCCGGAGTCGATCAGCGCCTGGGCGATGGCGTTGCTGCGCAGGGCTTCGGAGAACGGCACGAGCACCACGGCGCCGATCACCGGCCCGAACACGGTCCCTATGCCGCCGATGATGCAGATCATCACGATCTGGACCGACAGGTCGAGGGCCAGGACCGTGCCGGGATCGATGAACCCGACGTACAGCCCGTACAGGCTGCCGGCCAGCGAGGTGAATACCGCGGAAAGGGCCAGGGCCGCGTTCTTGTACAAGGTCAGGCTGATGCCGAGCGAGTGGGCCGCGTCCTGATCCTCGCGGATCGCCTGGAAGTAGTATCCCAGCTTCGAGTTCTGCACCAGGAAGGTCACGAGGATGGCCATGAGGACAATGACGAGCCCGGTGTAGTAGAAGGGAACCTTGGACAGGAAATCGGTGACGACCGTACCGCCGACGTTGAGCGGCGGGATCTCGGTGATCAGGATGCCTTCCGCGCCGTTCGTCAGGTCCTTCAGGTTCAGGGCCGAGACCCGGAAGATCTCGGCAACGGCGATAGAGGCCAAGACGAAATAGGGGCCGCGCAGACGGAAGCAGATCGAGCCGATGATAAGGCCGGTTGCCACGGCGACGGCAACGCCCGCCCAGGCGCCGTACCACGGCGCGATGTGACGGTACTGCAGCAGGGCCATGGTGGTGTAGGCCCCCACGCCGAAGTAGGCCGCGTGGCCCACGGAGTACTGGCCGGTGTATCCGCCCAGAATGTTCCAGCCCAGCCCCGTGATGACGCTGATGAAGATCAGGATCATGATATGGAGCGCGTAGGTGCTCGTCACGAACTTCGGTACCAGGAAGAGCGCCGCGATCGCGGCGATGCCAAGCACGAGCGGAAGAGTGCTGATGCCCCGTATGTTGTTCAAAAATCTCTTCATGTTAAGATGGCCGAATAGTATTGCTGAACCACGAAGATCACGAAGAAACGCGCGGCGCGGGATTTATCATGAACGCCCGTCTTCGTTGCCCCCTCGCGCATGTCGCGGTAACGTTTTCCACTTCCCTGATGCGATCAATCCTTCGAGGTTCCCAGGAGGCCCGAGGGCTTGAACAGGAGCACCAGCAGAAACAGGATGAACACGATGACATCCTTCCAGCCCGATCCCAAATAAACGCCGCCCACGGACTCGGCCACGCCGATGAGCACGCCGCCGAGGGTCGCGCCGACGATGCTGCCCATGCCGCCGAGCACGGTGATCACGAAGGCCTTCAGCGTGAAGACGCTTCCCACCTGCGGGAAGATGTAGTAGGTGGGCGAGATCAGCGCCCCGGCCGTGGCCGCCAGGGCAGTCCCGATCCCGAAGGCGATGATGGACATGCGCTTGACATTGATCCCCATCAATTGCGCCGCTTCGCGGTCCTGGGCCGTCGCCCGGATCGCCTGGCCGCTGTCGGTCCGGTACAGGAACCAGTACAGGGCCGCGGTAATGGCAACGGTGATGCCAAAGGATACCATGAGCGGCTCCGAGAGGGAGATCCCGGCGATGGTGACGCTGCCGGATGAATAGGAGGTCGACAGGATCTTGTAGTCCGACGTGAAGGCCAGCATGACCGAGTTGCTCATGACTAGCCCCATGCCGATGGTCAGCAGGATCTGGTTCTGGGGCAGGGCGTTGAGGGCGCGGTTGATGAAGACCTTCTGCAGCAGGGCGCCGTACAGGAACATCAGCGGGGCGGTTATTACGATGGAGACAAAGGGATCGATGTGGAACAGCGTGAACAGAAAATAGGTGACGTACATGCCGAGCATGAGGAGGTCGCCGTGGGCGAAGTTGATGACCCGCATCACGCCGAAAATGATCGTCAGTCCGATGCCGATCAGCGCGTAGACGCCGCCGATCAGGATGCCGCTGATCAGAGATTGGAAAAAGACCGCCATGGATATCCTAACCCGGACAAGCCCCGATGCTTGGGACAGGGCGGAAATGAAATTCACCCGAAAAGTACCTTGACACTGATGAGAGCCGATAAAGAGAGATGATAGATCGTGATCCGCAGGGGACTCTTCGGATCTTATCTGTGTCAAGGGAACTTTTTTACTGCATGATCGCGAGGCATTTCGTTCGCAGGTATCTATAAAAAAGGGGCGGGTGTGAAACCCGCCCCTGCGCATGCAGCGCTACTTCTTCCAGCCCGGGAAGGGCCAGATGGGTTTCTTGACCGCTTCCTTGAGCGGCCACACGGTCTCGTGCTGTCCGTTCTGCACCTGCTCGACCAGCATAACGGCCTTGCGCTGGTTCTGGTAGCCTTCGTAATCCTGGAAGCGCACCTCGCCGAGGATGCCGTTCCACTTTCCCGTGTCGAGCGCTTCCCGGGTCTTTTCCCGGTCGCCGCCTGCGGCCGCCGCAGCCTGTCCCATGATCATCATGGACTCGTAGGCGCAGGCCGCATGGTAGGTGGGCGGTTTGCCGAACTGCTTCTCGTAGCGCTTAAACCATGCCTTGGAATTTCCCCACGGCGCGTCCTCCGTCCATTGCGTCGAGGAGAAGACGCCGTTACTGATCTCCTTCTCCTGAGCGAACTGAGCCACCGAGAACCCCGCGCCCGCGCCGAGGAAGGCCATGGGAGTGAGCCCGATCTCGCGCGATTGACGCATCAGCAGAATGGCATCGGCCACATAGGAGACCATGAACACGAGGTCGGGGTTCGTTGCCTTGACCTTGGCGAGCGTGGAGCGGTAATCCGGCGAGCCCTTGGAATAGGCCTCCTCGAAGACCACCTTGATGCCCTTCTGCTCGGCGATAGCTTTGGCGCTCTTCGCGCCTGAAACGCCGAAGTCGGTGTTCTCGTTCAGGATGGCGATGGTTTTCGGCTTGCCGAGCGTCGTGGCGAGATCGATCAGAACGCCGGCGTAATCGCTGGTGGTGCCCGAGACGCGGAATGTCCATTTCAGGCCCTGCCGCGTGATCTCCTCCTTCGAGGCCGCGGGTACGATGAGGGGGACCTTGTAGCGCTCCGCCAGCTTGGCGTCCGCGTTGGCCGTGGCCGACGTATAGGGACCGACGATGCCGACGACGTTATCCCGCGTGGCAAGCTTCTCGAATGCAGCGAGGGACTTGTCAGGCTTTCCCGTGTCGTCTTCCTTGACAAGGTCGACGTCGATGCCCTTCTTCTTCAGGTCCTCGATCGCCAGGGTGACGCCGTTCGTGAGGTTCTCGCCGATGGGGGCCTCGGGGCCGGTGATGGAATTGATGAACCCGAGTTTCAGTGGTGCGCCGATGGCAGCGGCCGGAACGGCAACGATCACAGTCAGAATCCAGATAAGCAGTCGTTTCATGGTATCCTCCCTTTTCAGAACTAGTTCGTTGGAATCTTCAGGACGAGCACTGATATTGTATCACAACAGCCCGCGACACGCGCTTGAGAACCCTCAATCGTTAAGAATCCAAACGCCAAAGCACGTTCATCTGGCCTATCCAAATTCTCTCACAACGCTCTGCAACGAACGTTGAATGTGTGGTCCCTTTACGGCATCTGTGACTTGATGAACTCCCGCTCCAGCTTCGCGATGAATTTCACCTGGATCCCCTTGGGGCAGACGGCCTCGCATTCATAATGGTTGCCGCAGTTGCCGAATCCCTGTTTGAGCATCTCCGCGGTCATGACGCAGACGCGCTGGCCTGCTTCGACCCGTCCCTGAGGAAGCGCGGCCAGGTGCGAAACCTTGGCGGCGGTGAAGAGCATGGCGGACCCGTTCGGGCAGGCCGCCACGCAGGCGCCGCAGCCGATGCACTCGGCGGCGTCCATCGCCGTGTCCGCATCGTGCTTCGCGATCAAGACCGCGTTGCCGTCGGGTACGCCGCCCGTATTGACCGAGACGTAGCCGCCCGCCTGGATGATCCGCTCAAAGGCGCCGCGGTCCACGATCAGGTCCTTGATGACCGGGAAAGCGCGGGCGCGGAACGGCTCGATGTAGATCGTATCGCCGTCCTTGAAGTGGCGCATATGGAGCTGGCAGAGGGTCGTCTTCTTCCGCGGGCCGTGCGGGACGCCGTTCACGGCCTGGCCGCACATGCCGCAGATACCCTCCCGGCAGTCGCTGTCGAAGGCAATGGGGTCCTCGCCTGTCTTTACCAGCTCTTCGTTCACGACGTCGAGCATTTCGAGGAAGGACATGTCCTGCGAGATGTCCTGAGCCCGGTACTCGACGAGGCGCCCTTGGTCGCCGCGTTTCTTCTGCCGCCAGACGTATAGAGTGAGATTCATAGCATCCCCACCATGAAAAATCAGACACGGATCAACGCGGAGAAGAGATGACCGATTCTGCGTGAATCCCGCGACTTGCAATCCCCCGGCTCCTGCCGGGGGTAATGCGTCGTAGTCCGCGGGAGGTCGTGTTCATAAAGGGAGCCACCGGCTCCTGCCGGTGGGGGCTCCACTCCCCGGCTGCATCATGTCTGTTCCGAGCAAATCGATCCTACTTATAGCTTCTCACCGCCATGTGCGCGTGCTCGAACACGAGTGGTTCCTTGTGCAGCTCCGGCCGTCTGCCGGGACCCGTGTACTCCCAGGCGGAAACAAAACTGAAATGATCGTCGTCCCGCGTTGCCTCGCCGTCGGGTGTCTGGTGCTCGATACGGAAGTGGGCGCCGCAGGATTCGTCGCGTTCCAGGGCGTCGAGGGCCAGGAGCTCGGCGAACTCCAGGAAATCGGCGACGCGGCCGGCTTTTTCGAGCTCCTGGTTCAGGTCCGAGCCGCTCCCCGGGACCTTGATGTTCTCCCAGAACTCGGCCCTCAAGGCCGGGATCGCCCGCAAGGCCTCCTTCAGGCTCGCTTCGCTCCGCGCCATGCCGACGTTGTTCCACATGATCCGGCCAAGCTCGCGGTGGAACTCATGGGCGGTCTTCCTGCCGTTGATGGAGAGGAGTTTTTTCGTAAACGCCAGGACCTCGTCGCGCGACCGGCTGAATGCCGGATCGTCCGTCGTGACCGCAGCTGGCTTCACGCCGGCCAGATAATTTGCAATGGTGTAAGGGATGATGAAGTACCCGTCGGCCAGGCCCTGCATGAGGGCGCTGGCGCCGAGGCGGTTCGCGCCGTGGTCCGAGAAGTTGGCCTCGCCGAGAACGAAGAGTCCGCGCAGGTTGCTCTCCAGGTTATAGTCCACCCAGAGACCGCCCATGGCGTAGTGCAGGGCCGGATAGATCCTCATCGGTTGTTCGTAGGCGTTCTCCGCCGTGATGCGTTCGTACATCTCGAAGAGGTTGCCGTAGCGCTCCCGGATGACATCCTCCCCCAGCCGGTTGATGGCGTCGCTGAAATCGAGGTACACGCCCCTGCCGCCGGGACCGACCCCTCTTCCTTCGTCGCATACCTCCTTGGCGGCGCGGGACGTGACATCGCGCGCAGCAAGATTCCCGAAGGACGGGTATTTGCGCTCAAGATAGTAATCCCGTTCGGCTTCAGGGATGCTGGCCGGCGGACGGTCGTCTCCCGTTTTCTTCGGCACCCAGACCCTGCCGTCGTTCCGGAGCGACTCGGACATGAGCGTGAGCTTGGCCTGGTGGTCGCCGGTCACGGGAATGCAGGTGGGATGGATCTGGGTGTAGCAGGGGTTCGCGAAAAACGCGCCGCGCTTGTACGCCCGGTACGTGGCATTGACGCTCGACATGACCGAATTCGTCGTCAGAAAGTAGACATTCGAATAGCCGCCGGAGCACAGGCAGACCGCATCGGCGGCAAAGGACTCGATCCTTCCGGTCACCAGATCGCGCACCGTGATGCCCTTGGCCTCGCCGTTCACGACCACGAGGTCGAGCATTTCCGAGCGGGGATGGAGCGTGACCGAACCCGCCCTCACCTGGCGCGAGAGCGCGCCGTAGGCGCCGAGCAGGAGCTGCTGGCCTGTCTGGCCGCGCGCGTAGAAGGTCCGCGAGACCTGGGCGCCGCCGAAGGAGCGGGTCGCAAGGTAGCCGGCATAGTCGCGCGCAAAGGGCACGCCCTGGGCCACGCACTGGTCGATGATGTTCACGGAAAGCTGGGCGAGCCGGTACACGTTCGCCTCGCGCGACCGGAAGTCCCCGCCCTTGATCGTGTCGTAGAACAGGCGCTCAACGCTGTCGCCGTCGTTGGGATAGTTCTTGGCCGCGTTGATGCCGCCCTGGGCCGCTATGCTGTGGGCCCGGCGCGGGGAGTCCTGGACGCAGAAGATGTCCACGTTGTAGCCGAGTTCACCCAGGGACGCGGCCGCCGACGCGCCGGCAAGGCCGGTGCCGACAACGATCACGCGGTACTTGCGCTTGTTCGCCGGGTTGACCAGCTTCAGCTCGGCCCGGCGGTTGTCCCATTTCTCAGGGAACGGTCCTGCAGGTATTTTTCCGTCAAGGATCATGAGATCTCACCAATTCAAAAGCTGGAGCCGCTCAGGCTTACCCTGTTGCCAAGGCGCGGGCATAAACGAAGAGCGCGGGATTTTTTAATTCGAGAAGATGTGGTCTTCCTTTGCGTCCTCGCGGTAAATTTTGCTATCTCAGTTCAACAGTCCTATCAAAATGGTAACCGGGATCGCCGCATATCCCAGGAACAGGAGAACTGACGCGATGATGCCGGCTTTCGTGAAGAGGGGAAGCGTGCGCTCATTGTTCAGCCCCTCGGTCTGGACCGAGCTCTGGATGCCGTGATACAGGTGCAGCCCGAGTGCGAATACGCCGATCACATAGATTGCGGCGATGCCGGCATGATGGAAGTTCCCGACGACCATGGAGAGCACATCGGGCCTGCCGAGCGCGTCGGGATGCGTTTTGGCGGCGAGGCCGGGAACGATCGCCTGGAGCGTGAAGTGAAAGAGGTGAAAGAGGAGGAATGCCGCGATAACGATGCCGCTCCAGATCATGGTCCTCCCCGCGACGGAAGCGCTCCGGTAGTGCGTCACGGCATAGGCTTCCGGCTTCGCACCCCAGTTTTCCAGCTTCAACACAATGCCGTAATAGATATGAAGGGCGGCGGACAGGAGCAGCAGGGTACGCGACGACCAGAGCACGAGGATAAAGGGCCCGTGGCGGAGGCCGTCGGCGTAGGCATTGATGCCACCTGCGAAGATCGTGGTGTTCCCGAGCACATGCGCGGTCACGTAGAAGACCATGAACTGGCCGGTCGCGGCCATTGCGAGTTTTCGTCCGACGGTGGTTGTTGGCAGTAGCGTCATGGTTTTCCTGCAGGGGCAACCCTGCGCGAATGCCCGGTCAGGGCGGTTTTCAGGGGCAGCCCCTCGGGCATCGTTCTTTAGACCCCGCCCTTGGTCATGTTCCGCGGGTCGAGGATCCGGTCCAGTTCATTCTTCGGCAGATCGGTCATCTCCGCCGCGACGTCCTTGAGCGGCCGGCACTCCGCGTAGGCCTTCTTGGCGATCTGGGCGGCCTTGTCGTAGCCGATGACGGGGTTCAGGGCCGTGACCAGGATGGGGTTCCGGTCCAGCAGGCCCTCGATGCGTTCCCTGTTCACGGTAAAGCCCGCTATCGCCTTGTCCGCAAGGAGGCGGGCGGCATTTCCGAGCAGCGTGATGGACTGGAGGAGATTGAGCGCGATCACGGGCAGCATGACGTTCAGCTCGAAATTTCCCTGCTGGTTGGCGATGGTGATCGCCGCGTCGTTCCCGGTGACCTGGGCGCATACCATCATCATCATCTCGCACATCACAGGGTTCACCTTGCCCGGCATGATGCTCGAGCCCGGCTGGAGCGCCGGCAGGGAGATCTCGCCGAGCCCGGCAAGGGGGCCGCTGTTCATCCAGCGGAGGTCGTTCGCCATCTTCATGAACGACGATGCCGAAGCCTTCAAATGCCCCGAGAGCTCGACCGCGGTGTCCATGGTTGCCTGCGCAGCGAAGTGGTTGTCTGCCTCGACAAAGGGAAGTTTTGTCCTGCCCGCGAGCCGGCTTGCGACGATCCTGCCGAACTCTCCCGGGGCGTTGATTCCCGTGCCGACCGCCGTGCCGCCGATGGCGAGCTTTGCGAGGCGCGGAAGCGCGGACTCGATCCGTTCGATGCTCTGCTCCACCTGGTATGCCCAGCCGCTGATCTCCTGGCTGAGCTTCACGGGCATGGCATCCATCAGGTGGGTGCGCCCCGTTTTCACGACGTCGGAAAGGTCGGATTCGCGTTTCTTGAGCGTCGCGTGCAGGTGCCTGAATGCGGGCAGCAGCAGTTCGGATACTTCGATATACGCGCCGACGTGGATCGCGGCGGGGATCACATCGTTCGAAGACTGGCCCATGTTGACGTGATTGTTCGGATGGATCGCAGCGTCCTTCGTGCCGAGGAGCTGGTTCGCGCGGGCCGCGATCACCTCGTTGGCGTTCATGTTCGTCGAGGTGCCGGAGCCGGTCTGGAAGATGTCGAGGAGAAACTGGCCGTCCCATCTGCCCTCGGCCACCTCGAGGGCGGCCTGATGGATGGCCTGGGCAATGGCCGCGTCGAGCAGGCCGAGGCCGGCGTTCACCTCGGACGCTATCGCCTTGATCAGCCCGAGGGCGCTGATGAAAACGCGGGGGAAGCGGATGCCGCTCACGGGAAAGTTCAGGGCGGCGCGCTGCGTCTGTGCGCCGTACAAGGCGTCGGCAGGGACCTTCACTTCTCCGAGGGAGTCCTTTTCGATACGGAAGTCAGTCATAAGAGAACGATAGCGGTTTCGTCCTGTCTGCCTTCGGATGACAAAAGATTAGTCCTAATTATACACACTCTCCCCCGGTTTTGCATCGTATTTTTTTAAGCGGAAATCATCTCAAGCTGCGGTTGTCAACGGAAGAAGGCGGCTTTTTCCCGGTCGCCCATTGACCAAAGCGTAAATTGACCCTATAATCATAAATGAGGATAAGGAGATCATCATGGATACCGTGAAGAGATACGTGTGCAATCCCAGCCCGAGCTACAGCATCACGATCCGGGCAGAGATCGAGAACCGGATCGGCATGTTCGCCAAGATCGCCACGGCGATCAGCAGCGCGGGCGGGGACATGGGGGCGGTGGACATCGTGCGCGTCGAAAAGGGCAAGATCATCAGGGACATCACGGCGAACGCGCGCGATGAAGACCATGAAAAGGCCATTGTCCGCGCGATTCGGACGGTATCGGGCGTAAAGGTGCTCCGGGTGATGGACCGGACCTTCACGGCCCATGAAGGCGGGAAGATCGAGATTCGGGCGAAGCTTCCTGTGCGCGACAGCGCCGACCTGTCCAAGGTGTACACGCCCGGCGTGGCGCGGGTCTGCATGGACATTCACCAGAACAAGCAGCACGCCTACCGCTACACCATCAAGGGGAATGCGGTGGCCGTGGTATCCGACGGTACTGCCGTGCTCGGCCTGGGGGACATCGGGCCCGAGGCAGCTCTGCCGGTGATGGAAGGCAAGGCGATGATCTTCAAGGAGTTCGCGGGCATCGATGCCATTCCTATCGTGCTGGCAACAAAAAAAGTAGATGAGATCGTGGCAGCCGTGAAAGCAATCGCTCCGGGGTTCGGGGGCGTCAACTTGGAGGACATTTCGGCTCCGCGCTGTTTCGAGGTGGAGTCGCGGCTCCGCAGTCAGCTCGATATCCCGGTGTTCCATGATGACCAGCATGGAACGGCCGTTGTTGTCCTCGCCGCGCTGATGAACGTCTCCCGGCTGCTCAAACGGGATTTGAAGAAATTCAGGGTTGTCGTGGTCGGTGCAGGCGCGGCGGGTTCCGCCATTACCCGGATGCTTCTGTCTTCGGGCGTTAAGGATATCATCGTCTGTGACCGACAGGGGATTCTCGCGGCCGGCCTGAAAGGGAGCGAAAATGCGAACAAGCGGAACCTTGCGAGATTGACCAACCCGCGCAGGGTCAAGGGGAGCATCTCCGACGCGATGAGGAGTGCTGACGTGTTCGTTGGCGTGTCAGGGCCGAACGTGATCACCCCGGACGACGTCCGGAAGATGGCGAAAGACCCTGTGGTCTTCGCGCTTGCGAACCCGAACTCGGAGATCGCGCCCGAGGAGGCGCTGCCGCTGGTGCGGGTCATGGCGACGGGCCGCTCGGACTATCCGAACCAGATCAACAATATGCTCTGCTTCCCCGGCGTGTTCCGGGGGCTCCTGAACGTCCGCGCCACGGGCGTCAACGAAGAGGTCAAACTGGCGGCCGCCCGCGCGATCGCCCACATGATCGAGGACCGGGAACTGCATGAGGACTACATCGTCCCGAGCATCTTCGACCGGAACGTGGTCCATGCCGTGGCTGATGCCGTTGCAACTGCGGCGAAAAAGACCGGCCTCGCGCCGGAGTAAAATCAAGGGTTCGCAGTCCGGGGGAAGCGATACATGCCTGCTCCTGACCGTCCTACATTAGGTGTCCATGAACCGCGACCATGAACGGCTCCACCTCGACGAGAAAGACCTTCGCAGCCTGGCCATGACCGAGTTGCAGGCGATCTACGCCGAGCTGGGATTGTCCCGGGACGAGCTCGACCTCCTGTCCACGCCGCGCCGCTCCTTCACGGTCGGCTTTCCTGTCAAGCTGACCTCGGGCAAGACACGGATGTACACGGGCTACCGGGTGCAGTACAATGACGCGCGTGGTCCGGCGAAGGGCGGCATCCGGTTCCATCCCGAGCTGGACGAGGAGCACGCCCGCGAGCTCGCCCTGCTCATGGCGCTCAAGTGCGCGGTCGTGAACATCCCCTTCGGCGGCGCCAAGGGCGGCGTCGCCGTCAACCCACTGGAGCTTTCGCGGCTCGATCTCGAAAACGTGACGCGCGGGTATATCAGGGCCATCGCGGACTACATCGGCCCGTTCAAGGACATCCCCGCGCCGGACGTGTACACGGACGAGCAGATCATGGCATGGATCCTCGATGAGTACGAACGGATCAAGCGCGAGCACGTGCCGGCCGTGGTCACGGGCAAGCCGCCGGAACTGGGCGGGATCGCGGTCCGCAGATATTCGACCGCGCTCGGCGGGATCCATGTGCTGGAACAGGCGTTGAAGGCGCGGGGCGGAGCGGCCCGGGGGCTTCGCGTTGCCATCCAGGGCTTCGGCAACGTGGGCGAGCACGCTGCCCGCCTGTTCCATGAGAGGGGTTATAAGGTGATCGCCGTGAGCGATGTGAATGGCGGGATCCTGAATTTCAGCGGTCTCGACATCCCCGCCGTGGCGAGGCACCGGGAAAGCACCGGCAGCGTCTCCCGCTATCCGGAGGCAAAGCAAATCACGAACGCGGACCTGCTCAGCGTTGAATGCGATGTCCTGGTGCCCGCGGCGCTCTCCAACCAGCTGGACGCGGACGGCGCCCACGACGTGCAGGCGCAGATCGTCCTCGAGCTCGCGAATGCTCCGCTCACTGCCCAGGCCGACGAAATCCTGTTCAGCCGCGAGATCATGGTCATCCCCGACATCCTTGCCAATGCGGGAGGCGTGGTCGTCAGCTCCTTCGAATGGAGCCAGAACCTGAGCAACGATGCCTGGCCCGAAGTCAAGGTGCTCCGCGGGCTGGAGCAGTGCATGACGACGGCCTTCAATGACGTTCATGCCCTGTGCAAGGAGATCAAATGCCGGATGCGCAAGGCGGCCTACGAACTCGCGGTCAAACGGATCCTGCAAGCGGAGCGGTTGCGGGGTAATCTCTAAAAAATCATCATTATCGTATGGACTGCTTCATGAAAAGGAGAATGCCATGAACACGGTAATCGAAGCCATCAACCAGCGCCGTTCCATCAGGTCCTACGAGGCCAAACCCGTGCCCCGGAAAACCCTGGACGCCGTTCTCGCGGCCGGAAACGAGGCGCCGTCGGCCATGAACAGCCAGCCATGGAGGTTCGTCGTGATCGAGGACGGGGACGCGAAGCGGAAGCTGCTCAACGCGGCCCTGCCCCAGGCAAAAAAGATCACCGAGGGAGTGAAAGAGGTCGACCCCGAGCGGTACGAGATGATGAAGAAACGCTATGCCGAGCTGCCCGACCCGGTCTATTATTCGGCGCCTGCGGTCGTGTTCGTCATCGGCATCGGCAGGTATGCCGCCCATTCCTGCCCGCTCGCCTGCGAGAACATGATGCTTGCCGCACACGCGCTCGGACTGGGCAGCTGCTGGGTCGGCTTCGGCTCGATGGTCACAGAAGACGCCGAGGCGCGGAAGCTGCTCGACCTGAAGGACGACGAGACAATCTTCGGCCCCATCCTGCTCGGCTACCGGAAGGGAGAAGCGCCCAAACGGCCGGCCAAGAAGGAGCCGAAGGTAACGTGGATTTGATTCGCTCAGGAGCCCTGGCCGCCGATCTTTCCGCTGCAGGCTGCTGGCAGAAAAAGAGTTGGTCCGGATCTTCCTAATGAAAAGCACAATGGGATTCATTGCATTCGCCGCAGTCCTCCTGCTTCTGCTTTTTTTCCTCTCTTCGGGCAGAAAGGCTCCGGGCATTCCGGCCGACGTGCTGCACAGGGTCGTCACGACGGATGCCGCTTGTACGGAATGTCATGCGCCGGGGAAGGCGGCGCCGCTCAAGCCTTCCCACCCTCCCAAGGAACAGTGCTTGATCTGTCATCGGGTGAAAGGGTGACCATGATGCCGGGACGTGAACGAGCTACGGGTTGAGCGTCCCCATCAGGGTACAATGACCGTCTGGCAGCATGCGGCCTTGACTTCATGAAGTTCGGCCTGGCCATCCTCCTCCTGTTGTTTCTCTCTGCGAGGGCGTACACTTACTGCAAAATACCACCTTTGGCTTATTTACTATCTCTTTCCCATCTGCTATTTATAATTCTATAGAGGGTAGACATTACCGCGATCTTTATTTTGGTCAAGAAAGGTCAACTCCCTTCTTGAGGAGTGATAGACGTGCAATACGTCTGACCGTTGACCGTTTAGTTCATACTAGCTAGATGGGTAGTTAAAGTTCGATCTTTCGGGAAAGGAGGTGACCTGCATGGAAACGAAGCTGAAGAAGGTTGAATGTGATCCAAAATGTGGCTTCATGATCCAGAGCCACGACGAAAAGGAGATCGTCCAGATCGCAACTCAGCATGCAAAGAAATCACACAACATGACCATCTCGGAGAAAGATGTGAAAGAGATGATGAAGGATGCCGCATAGCTCAGGCAGCCGCAGGACATGCTGTCGCACGGGGCTTGGATATCCCAGGCCCTTTTTTGCTGCTCCCTCCTCTTGGTAATCCGGCCCGTGACACACTCCCTGGGAACACAGTCAGCGTCAGCCGCATCTCTCCACGCGCACGTGAGTCTCTTGGCCACAGAGAGAGTTGCTCTTGAAATAATGTGCAATCTCTGTATACTGCCTGTCTATGAAAACAAAAAAGAACCTGATTATCGTCGGAGACCGCGTGCTGATCGACCCTGACGAGGGCATGGACAAGACACCCTCGGGGTTGTATCTGCCGCCCACGGTCAAGGAAAAGGAGAAAATCATGGGCGGGCATGTTGTCAAGACCGGGCCGGGGTATGCGATCCCGGACTCTTCGCCTGTCGAGTCCTGGACCACGGGCAAGAAGGAGGTCAGGTACGTTCCGCTTCAGGCCGCGGATGGAGACTACGCGATCTTTCTTAAGGAGGCGGCCATGGAGATCGAATTCGAGGAG